>DIVU01000053.1 GCA_002423365.1 Desulfuromonadaceae bacterium UBA6124
CTTCCGCCTCGATTTATGCGCATTCTAGGGATCGACCCGGGCAGCCGCGTTACCGGCTACGGGCTCATCGAAAAGCAGGGGAGCCGCCTGCGGCACATCGACAACGGCGCGATCTTCACCCGCTCCGATGACGAACTGGCGCTGCGCCTGAAGCAGATCTACGACGGGTTGCTCGGCATCATCGCCGAGTATCGCCCGGAAGCGGTGGCGGTGGAGCAGATCTTCGTCGCCAAGAACGCCCTTTCCGCCCTCAAACTCGGCCATGCCCGGGGGGGCGCGCTCCTCGCCGGGGTCAACTCAGGCCTTCCGGTCTTCGAATATTCGGCCTTGCAGGTGAAGAGCGCCGTGGTCGGCTATGGCCGCGCCGACAAGGCCCAGGTGCAGCAGATGACCCGCACCCTCCTCGCCCTGCCGGAAATCGCCCAGGAAGATGCCGCCGACGCCCTGGCCGTGGCCATCTGTCATGCCCACAGCTGCGGCCTGAACCAGCGCCTGGCCACCGCCCTGGCCGGAAAGTCTCGTTAGCCTTCGGTCTTCAGCCTTCAGCCTTGCCAACGGGTTCCCATGATCGCCCTGCTCACCGGTAAACTCGCCTATAAATCCATCGACCACCTGATTATCGACGTCGGCGGCGTCGGCTACCGGGTGAAGATCCCCCTGTCGAGCTTCTACGTCCTCCCCGAAGCGGGGGAGGTGCGACTGCACATCTTCACCTACGTCAAGGAAGACGCCATCCATCTCTACGGCTTTCTGACCGCCGAGGAGAAGGAGTTGTTCATCCTGCTCCTTTCGGTTTCGGGGGTGGGGCCGAAGCTGGCGGTGAACATCCTCTCCAACATCCCCGCCGGAGATCTGCGCGCGGCCCTGAGCCAGGGGAACGACAAGCGCCTGGCGGCAATCCCCGGCATCGGCAAGAAGACCGCCGACCGCCTGATCCTGGAACTGCGGGAGAAGGTCGGCAAAATCGCCGCAGCAGCTGGCACCGCCTACCCGAGCGCCCCGCCGACGCGGGCGACGGACACCCTGGACGACACCCTGTCGGCCCTGATCAACCTGGGCTACAAGGAAGCGCAGGCAAGAAAGGCCCTGGAAGCGCTGGAGTTGGCCCCCGACACCCCGGTCGAGGAAGTTCTCAAGGGTGCCCTGAAAATTCTCCTCAAGTGATGTGAAAGCGGCCCATGAGCGAACGGATCATCAGCGCCGCGGAGAGCGGCGACGACAATTCCTTTGACAACGGCCTGCGCCCCCGCAGCCTCAAGGAATACGTCGGCCAGTCGAAAGCCAAGGAGAATCTCCAGGTCTTCATCGACGCGGCGCGCAACCGCCAGGAGGCCCTCGACCACGTGCTCTTCTTCGGCCCGCCGGGTCTCGGCAAAACCACCCTGGCCAACATCATCGCCTACGAAATGGGGGTGCACATCAAGAGCACCTCGGGGCCGGTGATCGAGAAGCCCGGCGACTTGGCGGCGATTCTCACCAATCTGGAAGTCGGCGACGTCCTCTTCATCGACGAGATCCACNNCCTCTACCCGGCCATGGAGGACTACCAGCTCGACATCATCATCGGTCAGGGCCCTTCGGCGCGAACGATCAAACTCGACCTGCCGCGCTTCACCCTGGTCGGGGCCACTACCCGCGCCGGGCTCCTTTCCTCTCCCCTGCGCGACCGTTTTGGGGTCATTGCCCGGCTGGAATTCTATTCGGATGACGAATTGACCACCATCGTCCGGCGCAGCGCCGGGCTGCTCGGCATTCCGACGGATGCGGACGGCGCCGGGGAGATCGCCCGCCGCAGCCGGGGGACGCCGCGCATCGCCAACCGCCTGCTGCGCCGGGTGCGGGATTTCGCCGAAGTCACGGGAAACGGCGTCATTTCCCGGGAACTGGCGGATCTGGCCCTGGGGCGTCTGGAAGTGGACCGGCGCGGCTTCGACCACATGGACCGGCTGCTCCTGCTGACCATCATCGACAAGTTCGCCGGCGGACCGGTCGGCCTGGAAACCCTGGCCGCCGCCATCGGCGAGGAGAAAGACACCATCGAGGATGTGATCGAGCCCTTCCTGCTGCAGCAGGGCTACCTCAACCGCACCCCCCGAGGGCGTACCGCCACCCCCTTGGCCTATGCCCATTTCCACCGTCCCCTCAAGGGAGGGGACGGCCCGCTCTTCGTCAGTCCCGAAAAGACATCCTGAGCGACGGCCGGACGACATCCACGGGAGGGGGATCATCATCACAGCAAGGCGCCCATGCACGGACATTCCTTCACCCTGGTCAAAAAAGTCGCCGCCGGTTACCTGCTGCTGGTCCTCTTCTGTCTGGTCGCCATCGGTTACGCCCTGACTGGCCTGCACCGGCAAACCAAGCAATCGCAAGCGCTGGTCGACATCGAGTTCAAGGCCTCGACCCTCTTGCGTTCCCTGCGCCAGAACCTGCTGACCCAGGAGCGCCTTTTTCGCCAGGCGTTGGTGCTCAGGGATGAAGAACTGGGGCTCCTCTTCCTGGCGCGCAGCGAAGAGTTCGGCGAGCAGTGGCAACAGCTTGCGGCCATTCCGGGAAATGCTTTTTCCGATCTGCACCAAGCGGTGGAGCACTATCGGGCAGCGCAAGCCCCCTGCCGGGAACTGCTGCAAAGAGCGCGCTGGGATGAAACCGGAAGCTGCGCCGAAGAACTGGGGCAGACCCGCGACAACCTTCTTGGCACCCTCGACCGGGATATCGCTGACAGCGAAGGGGCCATCGATCGCCAACTGTCGGAACTGACCGCGCAGAGTCGTCGTGCCTACCGCATTACCGCCCTCTTGGCCTTGCTCGGCATCGGCCTGTCGGCCCCGGTGGTCGCCACGGTGGTGATCGGCATTCATCGTTCGGTGAGGGAGTTGCTGGAAGCCACCCGGCAGATCGCCGAAGGCCGTTTCGATCCGAGCATCCCCCTCGACCGCCGCGACGAATTCGGCCAACTGGCCCGGGAATTCGCCCGCATGGGGGAAAAACTCCGGGAACTCAAAGAGAGCTCCCTCGATGCCAACCCCCTCACCCGCCTGCCGGGGAATCTGGCGCTGGAACGGGAATTGACGGCACGCATCGAGAGTGGCGAGCCCTTCTCCCAACTCTATTTCGATCTCGACCATTTCAAGGTTTACAACGACCGTTACGGCTACCAGGCGGGGAGCGAGATCATTGCCCGGGTCGGCACCCTGATCCGGGAAACCCTGGAGAGCCTGGGCGGAGCCGACGACCTGCTCGGCCACATCGGCGGGGACGACTATGTGGTGCTGACCGTGCCGGAACGGGCGGAGGCGATCGCTCAGCAGGTCATCCGCGACTTCGACCGCATGATTCCCAGCTGCTATTCGGCCGAGGATGTTGCCGCCGGCGCCTTTACCGGCGTCGACCGCTATGGCGTGGAGCGGGTCTTCCCGCTGCTGACTATCTCCATCGCCATCATCGACTCGCAAAACCTCGAAACGTCCTCGGCCGCCGCTATCGGCCGGGAAAGCGCCCGCATGAAGGAGCACCTGAAGTCCCTTCCGGGCAGCAACTATCTACGCAACCGCCGCCACCTCCTAGGTTGAGCCCGACCTTTCGGCGGCTGACACCAACGCCCTTGCGGGCACCATCGCGACTCCCCTATGAATCAGGAACATCTCCAGCGTTTCGCCGAACAACTGGCGCACTGGGCCGGCCAGGCCCTGGCGGAAGGCCGTTTTCCCTTCCGCCGCGTCGATCTCCATCCGCCGCTACTGACCGAGGCTGGAGAAGAATCCCCCGCCCTGGTCTTCTGGATCAACCGGGAAAGCCATATGGCCGGCGGCTTGCTTATGCTTCCGCAAGCGGCTCTGGAAGACGTGGCCGAGAGCGGCCGCCGCTGCGCCGCCGCTCTCGGTTTACGCCACTTCGCCGTCTGGGCCCCGCATGAGTTGAGCATCTGGGAGATCCGCGCCGACAGCCTTGTCCGCCATCGGGAAATTCCCCTTTCCGGGGATCATCCCGGCGCCTTCCAGCAGGCCTTGTGGCAGCTGCTGGAGGCGCTCAAACCCCTGTCGGTGCTGGGCGCCGTTCCCACCGAAGCCCTGGGCGCCAGTTATCTCGCCAACCTCTGGCGCGCCGCCCCACGGGACAGCCGGGACGCCCTGGAAGAAGGCTTCCGCACCCTCAGGGCCACCCAGCGGGAAGTCGGCGAAGATCCCCGGGAACGGGCCTGCGACAAAGGGGTGTTGACCCTGCTCAGACTTCTGGCCCTGGCCGCCTTCGACCGGCTTCCGAACGGCGTCCCGCCGGAAGGCCTGGAAACCGCCCTAAACGAAGCCCTGACCGAGCTTCCCGAGGATCTGCGCGAGGCGCTGGCTCCGGCCCCTTGGGAGATGCCCCTGCCCTTCCCGGTGGCGGTGCGCTTTCACCACCTGGCCCGCCGTTTGGGTCAACTGGATGCGGGGCGCGATCGTGAACGACTGATCCGGGCATTGGATCTTTTCGCCGCCGGGGAAGATCTCGGCGCCGGGGCCGACGACGCCCCTCTCCTCGACGGGGAGGAGCCGGTTTTGCTGCTGCACCCTCCTCTGAGTACGGCAAAACAGGGCCGGCGGGCACTCATGGAGATCGGACGCGCTCCCCTGCTCGCCCTGCTCGCCCTGCGCCGAGAGCTGACCGGTCTGCCGCCGGCGCTGCGCCGGAGCGAGGATATTTTCTCTCTGGCGCCGGACATTGCGCCGCGCCTGATCCGGGGCAGACTCGACGAGCAGCGTATTCCCGATCGCGAGGAGCGCGCCGTGCTGACCACTCGCCTGCGTTCTTCCTGGCCCACCCGCCGCTTTCGTCTGGACACCAAAGCCCCACGTTGGCACTGGAAGTTTCTGCACCTGCTCGGCCTTGCCGCCGACGAGGGGCGCATTATCCTCGACACTCCGGGGGGTTGGCTGACCGCTCCGGCGGGCGAAGCCCTGGTGGAACTGCTACGGGATGAATTTACCCTGCTCGAAGTGGCGCTGACCGGCGCCGGAGGGCTGCGCCTGGAACTGGTGAAGGCGCGCCGACCGGAGCAGGGGACGCGCTTTCTCAGGACGGCGGGGGAACGCACCCTCCCCTGGCGTGAGCTGGTCGCAGGACACCGCGCCCTCCTCCCCCTGGCCCTGGGCCTCGACGACGGCCTCTTCCCCCTGCTGGAAAGTGGGCGGCTCGCCATTCCCACCCCCGATGACTGGCCGGCCGATCGAGGGACGGAAGCCTTTCTCTTCAGCCGTTCGACCCTCGGCCGCCATCTCTGGTCCATCGTCGCCGACGAACGCCCCCTGCCGGAGGTCGGCACCCTGTGCGAATGCGCCCGGCGTTTCGGCCTGCCCCTGCCGGGGCGGGAGGTGCTCGATCAGCTGCGTCTGCTCGACTGGCACCGCGGGCGGCCATTACCCGCGACCGAGCTGCTCAATCAGGCGGTCGAGCGCTGGCTCGGCTCGACCCGGCCCGCATCCGTCACCGGCGATGTGCCTCCGGCGTCCCCCGCCCCGCCCCGCCCGGCGCCCCCTTCGGCCGCGCTTTTGGCGCGGATCGTCGCCCGGGTCTTCGTCGATGGCATCCCGCGTTTTCCCGAACATTATCTCTACGACCATTACCGGCCGGAACTCGTCGATTATCGGATGACCCCGCCGCTGGCCCTGCGGGAAGAGTTTTTCGGCCGCTTCACCCTGGTCGATGGCGACGGCGAGACCCTGACCGTCGACGGCGAGGAGACCGCGCAGGCACTGCTACTGGCGGCGGCGGGCGGCCGCCGGGAGATTGCCCTGCCCCGCGACCGGGCGCTCACAGAAGCGATCCTTTTCCGCTACCGGGCCGACCTGCGCGCGCTGCGCAGAAAGCTGATCCATGCCTGCCATGCCGCCATCCCGCAGGCGGCGACAGCGGATCGTATCGTCGAGAAACTGTGGCGGGATCAAAGCCTGCCCCCGGCGACGTTCCTGGGCGAGGCCGATTGACAAAGCGTCGGCAAGGGGCGAAAATGAGCTCTCTCATCCACCCACGAATCGAGCTGTCATGAACGTTTTGCTGCACACCTGCTGCGCCAACTGCGCCATCTATCCCGTCGACCGTCTGCGCGACGCCGGCCATGCAGTGACCGGTTACTTCTATAATCCGAATATCCATCCCTACCTGGAATTCCGCCGCCGTCTAGATACCCTCAAGGAGTACGCCGAGCTGCGTGACTTGCCGGTAGTTTATCGGGAAGACTACCAACTCGTCGAATTTCTCGGTGCGGTGGCTGCCGACCCCGCCAACCGCTGCGGCTACTGCTATCAGGTGCGGCTCGCCGAAACGGCGAAGGTCGCGGCGGAGCAAGGGTATGACGGCTTCACCTCGACCCTGCTCTACTCCCGCTTCCAGAAACACGAGGAGATCCGCTTAGCCGGAGAGGACCTCGCCCGCCGTTACGGCCTGACCTTCATCTATGAGGATTTCCGTAAAGGCTGGAATCTCGGCGTCGCCGAATCGAAGCGTCTCGGCCTCTATCGCCAGCAATATTGCGGTTGTATCTATTCGGAATATGACCGCTACGCGCCTCGCCCGGGGAAGTGACCGATGCCGCCGGCCCGTCTGCTCATCATCCTTGGGGTCGTCCTCATCTTGGCCGGTCTGCTCCTGACCTACGGCGGGCGCATCCCCTGGCTCGGCAAATTGCCGGGAGATATCCGCATCGAGCGGGAAAACATCTCCTTCTATTTTCCCCTGGCCTCCAGCCTGCTGGTCTCCCTCCTCCTCTCCCTGCTCTTCTGG
>DIVU01000104.1 GCA_002423365.1 Desulfuromonadaceae bacterium UBA6124
CTGATCGTCGAGATCAAGGGCTACCGACGTGAAGATGCCAAGGAAAAGAAGGCCACCATGGAGAACTACTGGGTACCGGGGGTGAACAACCTCAAGCAATACGGTCGCTGGGCCTTTGCCGAGTTCACGGAGGTCTACCAGATCGAGGCCGATTTCGAGGCCAAGGTCGCAGCCGAGTTTAACAAGATGATTGAACGGTTTCCGGTGTAAAGGACGGAACCCATCAATCGGTATAAACCTTTCATGAATGACATAAGGACATAGATATGGCCAAGAAGCAAACACCATTGACCGTCGATGCCCTCACCCACGGTGGAGCCCGGCGCAAACACATCCCAACAGCCGAATACCAGTCGGTCATGCGGAAAGAGGAGGAACAGCCACTCCGTGTCGCCTATGAACGCGGTGTTTCCGGCATGGAGAAGGAAAAGGCCAACCGCAACCGCGATCTCGACCCGCAGCTCGTCTGGCGAGGCAAGGACGAGCGAGACTGGTCGGACCTGATCGTCCATGCCCCGCCGCTCTACATCCAGGAGAAAATCAAGCCCAAGGTCCTGATCGACGACCTGATGCGGCAGTCGGAGAAGACCGAGGCACAAAAGGCCGGCTTCCAGAACGACCTTTTCGCCGACTTTAACGGCATCCCCTCGGAAGCCGCCAAGACCGAATTCTACCAGCATGACGCCAACTGGACGAACCGCATGATCCTGGGCGATAGCCTCCAAGTCATGGCCTCCCTGGCCGAGCGGGAAGGCCTGAGGGGCAAGGTCCAGTGCATCTACTTCGATCCGCCCTACGGCATCAAGTTCAACTCCAACTTCCAGTGGTCCACGACGAGCCGCGACGTGAAGGACGGCAACACGGACCACATCACCCGCGAACCCGAACAGGTCAAAGCCTTCCGGGACACCTGGCGTGACGGGATTCATTCCTACCTGACCTACCTCCGCGACCGCCTGACCGTAGCACGGGATCTGCTGACGGAGAGCGGATCGATCTTCGTTCAGATCGGGGATGAAAATGTCCACCGGGTAAGGGCATTGATGGATGAGGTGTTTGGTACGGAGAATCATATTGTCACGATAGGTTTTCTAAAGACCTCCAGTGCAACGTCTTCTTATTTGCCTAGCACATTTGATTCTGTGGTCTGGTTTGCAAAAAACAATTCGTCACTTAAGTTCAGGCAGATACTGCGTGAGAAATCTCATTCAACTCAGGGTGCAGACGAATATGCCTATTACTTGGACGAAAAGGGTATTATCTGTCGGCTAAGTAAAGACGATATTCTCGACCGCGCTAAAGCATCTCATTCCCTCAGAATTGATAATTTAACGTCACAGTCTGGTGGCGATTCAACCCGGTTTAATTATATCTATCAGGGCCGAGAATTTTTCCCAGGATCGGGTGGGTGGAAAACAAGTATTCAAGGAATGACCCGACTTCATAAATCCGCAAGACTTCATATTCGCTCAACCTCACTTAACTATGTTCGTTTTTTAGCTGATTTCCCAGCGTTGCCTCTAAGCAATATGTGGGAGGATACGGCTATTGCGGGATGGAGTGAGGGCAAGGTTTACGTTGTCCAAACAGCCCGAAGAGTAATTGAACGGTGTCTGCTTCTAGCTACCGATCCCGGCGATCTCGTCCTCGATCCCACCTGTGGTTCTGGTACGACTACCTATGTCTCCGAGCAGTGGGGCCGGCGTTGGATTACCATCGACACCTCCCGTGTGGCCCTTGCCTTGGCCCGTGCCCGGATCATGGGTGCCCGCTACTCCTTCTACCTCCTCGCCGACAGCCTTGCCGGCCAGATCAAAGAAGCCGAAGTCACCCGGACCGAGCCGTCCACTGCAACGACCCGCGGCGATATCCGCCAGGGCTTCGTCTATGAACGGGTACCCCATATCACCCTCAAATCCATCGCCAACAACGCCGAAATCGATGTCATTTGGGAGAAGTTCCAGGAAACGCTGGAACCGTTGCTCAAACAGCTCAATACTGCCCTGGGTAAAACCTGGGAGGAGTGGGAGATCCCCCGGGAATCTGAATATCCATGGGATGCTAAAACACAGGAGCTCTTTTACGCCCTCAAGGCAGAGCAGGCCAGTGGCGAAAAGGGGAACCCCCAAAGAATCGAAGAGTTGTTATACGGAATCAACCAAAATCTAAAACGCAATTTTTCCATAAAAACGCTGCCAGAACGGCCGGCCGATCCCTGGCCTATCGAGGCAAAAAAGATCCATGCCGACTGGTGGTCACAGCGGATTGCCCGCCAGACAGAGATCGATGCCTCCATTGCAGCCAAGGCCGAGTTTGAGTACCTCTACGACAAACCCTATGAGGACAAAAAGACGGTCCGCGTGGCCGGACCTTTCACCGTCGAAAGCCTGTCACCCCATCGCGTCTTGGGAGTGGACGAGGATGACGAACTGATCGACGGCGTCAAGGACCCCACGGGCGAATATGGCGAGGTCATGGATTTTGCCCAGATGATCCTGGAAAACCTCAAGACCTCCGGAGTCCAGCAGGCCCATAAAGAAGACAGGATCGTCTTTACGTCCCTCACCCCCTGGCCGGGAAAACTGATCTGTGCCGAGGGCCGCTATATCGAAGGCAATAAGGAATCCGGCATTGAAAAGCGCGCCGCCATCTTCATCGGCCCCGAATTCGGCACCGTCTCCCGTCCCGATCTCGTGGCCGCGGCCCGCGAAGCAGGCGACGCCAATTTCGATGTCCTCATCGCCTGTGCCTTCAACTACGATGCCCGTTCCACGGAGTTCGACAAGCTGGGCCGCATCCCTGTGCTGAAGGCCCGGATGAATGCCGACCTCCACATGGCCGACGACCTCAAGAACACCGGCAAGGGCAACCTCTTTGTCATCTTCGGCGAGCCGGACATCGAAATTATAGATGCGGAAGACGGCCAGATCCGGGTGAAGGTCAATGGCGTCGACGTTTTCCACCCCAACACCGGCGAGGTAAGAAGCGACGGCGCCGAAGGCATCGCCTGCTGGTTCATCGACACCG
>DIVU01000105.1 GCA_002423365.1 Desulfuromonadaceae bacterium UBA6124
GGCACTGGATGGCGTGGCCGCGCAGCTCGATATCGGCCTGGCTGCCGACACCGATCTCCGGATCAGAGAGCTTATGCCCCTCGGCCACCAGGATCTGGGTCTGCACCAGGTTGCGCCCGGTGACCGCCTCGGTAACCGTATGTTCCACCTGGATGCGCGGATTGGTCTCGATGAAGTAAAAGTTCTGGTCCTTGTCCATCAGGAATTCGACCGTTCCGGCGTTGATGTAACCGACGCTGCCGGCGATCTTCATGGCCATGGCGCATACCTCCTCGCGTTTGGCGGCAGAGAGGCTCGGCGAGGGGGCCAGTTCGATGACCTTCTGGTGGCGCCGCTGGATGGAGCAGTCGCGCTCGAAGTAGTGGACGATGTTGCCGTGTTTGTCGCCCATGATCTGCACTTCGATATGCTTGGGCTTTTCCAGGTATTTTTCCAGAAAGACCGAAGCGTTGCCGAAAGCCGCCTTGGCTTCGGAAGCCGCCGACTTGAGGCCTTCGAGGAGTTCTTTCTGGTTGTAGGCGACGCGCATGCCACGCCCGCCGCCGCCGGCGGCGGCCTTGACGATCACCGGGTAGCCGCAGACCTTGGCGAAGATCAGCGCCTCTTCCTCGCTGGTCACCGGCTTCTCGGTGCCGGGCACCACCGGCACCCCGGCGGTCATGGCCACCTTGCGGGCCGCCACCTTGTCGCCGAGTTGCCGCTGAATCTCGGCGGTGGGTCCGATGAAGGCGATGCCGGCCCGTTCGCAGGCTTCGGCGAACTCAGGATTTTCCGAAAGAAAGCCGTAGCCGGGGTGGATGGCATCCACTTCCTTCTTGCGGGCCAGGTCGATAATCTCGTCGATTCCCAGATAGGCATCGATGGGACCCTTGCCCCGACCGATCAAGTAGGCTTCATCGGCTTTGTAGCGATGCAGGGTGAGCTTGTCCTCTTGCGAATAGATCGCCACCGTCTTGATGCCCAACTCGGTACAGGCGCGAAAAATGCGGATCGCGATTTCGCCCCGATTAGCGGCCATGACCTTCTTGAACTTCCGTACTTCCATCAAACCTCCTCGACTGCCAGCGCCAGTGCGCGGAAAAAACGTTTACCGAAAATAAAACAATTACAGCAAGGCTTAAAGTTTAGTTATATTTAAAATTTTGCGTAATTTTAAATATTTAGACAGATTTCGATGCGACGAAACATGTAATCAATTCAGGGAGGTCTTGTCAATATGAAATATTGTTTTAATTTATCCCTGCTGGCCTTCGGGATCCCTCCCGGAGGCGGGGAAGCCCTCCTCGAACCCCAAAAGACCTTGCTGTCAGTAGGGTGAACATGTTAAGAATCACTCCGTCAAGTAAATGACGCCCTTTGCCGGAGACATGCCATGAAAGAGCAGCGCCCCCGCATTCTGGTCATCGATGACGAGGAACCCAACCGCGAAGCCCTCTCCCTGCTGCTGAAAAGCGCGAACTATCAGGTCGCGACGGCCGGCACCGGCGAAGAAGCACTCGTTCTGCTGCGTCAAGCCCCCTTCGAGGTCGTCGTCACCGATCTCTTTCTCCCCGACATCAACGGCATCGACATCCTCAAGCGGGTCAAAAGCGACGCACCCCAGACCAGCGTCATCGTCATCACTGGCCAGGCCTCGGCGGAAACCGCTGTCCAGGCCATGAAGGAGGGGGCGCTCGACTACATCACCAAACCCTTCAATTTCGAGGAATTGAAAATCCAGATCGCCAAGGCCCTGGAGAAAAGCGCCCTGGTCGCGGAAAATATCTACCTGCGCCAGCAACTGCGGGGCAAGTACAAATTCGACAACATCATCGGCAACAGCGCCGCCATGCAGCAGGTTTTCGCCCGCATGGAGCGCATCGTCCAGACCGATTCGACCATCCTCATCCTCGGCGAATCGGGGACCGGCAAGGAACTGGTGGCCAAGGCCATCCACTACAACGGCCCGCGCAAGGACAAGCCCTTCGTCGCCATCAACTGCGGGGCGATTCCCGCCGAACTGCTCGAAAGCGAGCTCTTCGGCCATGCCCGCGGCGCTTTCACCGGCGCCGTCGCCGACAAGCCCGGCAAGTTCGAACAGGCCCACAACGGCACCCTCTTTCTCGACGAGATCGGCACCATGCCCCCGCACTTGCAGATGAAGCTGCTGCGCGTCCTTCAGGATCAGGTCGTCGAGCGGGTCGGTTCCGACAAGAGGCTCAAACTCAACATCCGTTTGATTTCCGCCACCAACGCCGATCTGGAAGAAGAGGTCAGAAACGGCCAGTTCCGTGAAGATCTTTATTACCGCCTCAACGTCATCCCCATCCACCTCCCCCCGGCACGGGAGCGGCGCGAGGACATTCCCCTTTTGGCTCACCACTTCCTGCGCAAATACTGCCGGGAAATGAACCGGCCATTGATGACCATCGCCGATGAAGCCATGTATCGTTTGCAGGATTACGACTGGCCGGGGAACGTGCGCGAACTGGAAAACATCATTGAGCGCACCGTCGCCCTGACCGCCGGCGAGCATATCGAAGTCCGCGACCTGCCGGCAAATATCGCCCGCCTGGACACGCCGGCGAACGTCTTCGATCCCGGCTGTCCGCGCATTCCGGCGGAAGGGCTCGACCTCGGGGCGGCTTTGGAAAGTATCGAAAGTGGGCTGATCCGGCAGGCGCTGGAGATGGGCAAGGGCGTGAAGGCGCGGGCGGCAGCCCTGCTCGGCCTCAACCGCACCACGCTGGTGGAAAAGATCAAGCGTCTCAAACTCGAAGGCTGACCGGCCGGATGTTCATGCCCATCCAATAAAAAAGGCGCCCCGCAAGGCGCCTTTCCAAATGATCATCGCAAACAAACGTCCCCGTTCCGGGCCATGCGGCCCATTCCACCACGCGTCAGGCAGGACGATAGGTCATGCAACTGCCGCGCTGATCGAGCCGGATCACCGGCTCTCCCGGAGCCGCGCTGCGCCGGCACCGGCCACCCTGGTTGTGCTTGCACTTGGCACTGCAAACTACTCGTACCATGTCGGACCTCCTCCAGAGATTGGCTGTTACTCATACGGCGAAATTTAAGCACAGCCCCCGGCAAAAGGAAAGAGGTTTTCTTAGAGTATATTTACTTTGAGGATTTTCCCCATCAATTCGGGGGATTTTCAAGGCGAAGCTGATGGGCCTTGGTAAAAAAACCGCGGCGGCCGAAGATCAGGATCAGGAAAGAGGTCACCGCCACGCTGGCGGTGATGACGCACATGATGGCGATCTGGTAGCGCACCGC
>DIVU01000154.1:0-214 GCA_002423365.1 Desulfuromonadaceae bacterium UBA6124
AGCGGCACGTCGCTGACCAGCCGCAGCCGCACCGCCTCCTCGAAGGTGCCCCAGAAGCGCTCCTGCCATTGGGCCGCGCTCGGCCCCTCGTCCGGCGCGAAATGCAGGCGCCAGTACTGGCTGAAGGCGAGCGTGCCGTCGGCGGCCACCGTCAGCGCGTGGCCCGGCAACAGTTTACGGATGCCGTCGAACAGGGTCCGTTCCCCCGGCGTGT
>DIVU01000154.1:297-3181 GCA_002423365.1 Desulfuromonadaceae bacterium UBA6124
CCACAAGGCGAAGGCGAACATGCCGCGCAACCGGGACAGACACTCCCGCCCCCACTGGCGATAGGCCGCCAACAGCACCTCGGTGTCGCTACGGGTGGCGAAGCGTTGGCCGAACGCCTCCAGATCCCGCCGCAACTCCCGAAAATTGTAGATCTCGCCGTTGAAGACCAGCACGTTGCCGGCGGCGTCGGTCATCGGCTGGGCGCCGCCTTCCAGGTCGATGATCGCCAGCCGCCGGTGGGCCAGGCCGACGCCCTCGGCGGCGAAGCGCCCGGCGCCGTCGGGGCCGCGATGGGCCAGGGCCGCCGCCATCGCCTCCAAGGTCGCCTCCCGGCCGGGGCCGACATACCCGCAGATGCCGCACATCGGCTCAGCCCTCCCCGTCCCGGCGCGTCGTCGCCATCGCCCGGTACAATTCCAGATAGCGCCCGGCCACCGCCGCCCAGGAAAATTCGCCGGCGATCTCGCGGGAGCGCCGCCCCATCGTCGCTAGCCGCTCGGAATCGCGCAGCAATGCGACGATGCCTGCGGCCAGGGGTCCGGGCGCGCCGAAGGGGACGCTCAAGGCGTTGTCGCGCAACAGCTCCTCGCGCCCCCCCTCCCCGGTCGCCAGGATCGGCAGGCCGCTGGCCATCGCTTCGAGCATGGTGTTGCTCATCCCCTCGTAAAAAGAGGGCAGCACGAACAGATCGGCCCGGCGGTAGCATTCGGGCAACTCCTCATGGGGCACGTAGCCGGCGAATCGCACCCGCTCGGCGATCCCCAGCTCGGCGCAGCGCCGTTGCAGGGTATCGGTCAGATCGCCTTCGCCGATCAGGGTCAGGGTCGCTTCGGGCACGGCGGCCAGCACCGCCGGCAGGGCTTCGATCAGATGCTGTACCCCCTTGCGCGCCACCAGCCGGGAGACGCAGAGCAACCGGGTCGGGGGGATCGCCGACGCCTCGGCGGGGAAAAACTCGGCGGTGTCGATGCCGTTGGGGATGACTTCCATGGGCAACTCCGGCGCGAAGGATCGGGCCAAGGCACGCAGGCCGACGCTGTTGGCCACCACGAAACGGGCCCGCCGCCAGATCCGCCGGAACAGGGGTTTCAACAGCACATACTGGAGCGTGAAGCGGGGGTTGAAGCCGGGCACGTCGGAGCCGCGCAGGGAAATCAGATAGGGCAGGCGCTTGCGCCGCAACCAGGCCGGCAGCCCCGAGGGGAAACCGAAGAAGGCGTGGCAGAGATCGTAATCCCGACCTTTCAGCAGTTCATCGGCCTTGAAATGCGCCCGCGCCAGATAGGTCAGCACCTCGCGCTGGGTCCAGAAATGCCGCGCCCGCTTGCCGACCGCCAGCCGATGCAGGGTGATGTTGGGCGCCAGGGCCACCGTTTCGTCGGCCGCGCCCCAAGCGCTGGTGACGCAGTCGACGACGAGGCTCGCATCCTTGGCGAACTCCCGGAACAGGTAGGCGTTGGCGTTGGCCCCACCCCCGCCCAACGGCGGGAATTCGTAATTGAAGAAGAGAATGCGCATCGGCGACAAAAACCCTCAGGGTCGGATCAGCACGTAGGTTTCGTTCCGGGAGAAACGCGGCTGGAACAGCCGCTTGATCGCCTCGTCCATGGCGACACTGACGGTCGACGTGATCTTCCAGTTGGTGTACAGCCAGATCCGTCGTTGATCCGTTTCGAGCAGTTCGACGAGCCGTTCCGGACGATCGATGAAGGGCGTCCGAATGGCGGTTTTTTCCTCGACGGAAAAGGGCAGATAACGATCCGCCTCCGCATCATATTTTTCCCGGAGGAAATAGTCGACCGGTCGTCCAAGATAAAAGGCGCTCAAGCCGGGTTCCGTCGAAATGACCAGATCCCCCGGCAGCAACCGGTTACGGATGAATTCGTGAGCAGGCCGCTGGTCGACGAAACGGTAATAGCCGCCAAAGGCTTTGGCGACGTCGCGATTTTCCAGGCCGGCCAGATAGCCGACGGCGAGCACCAGCACCGCGCCCAGCACCCAAGGATCGGGGATCGCCTCTCGCCAGCCGCGCCACAACCGGGCGACGATCCATCCCCCCCACCAGACCAGCGAAGCGGCGACGGCGACGATGCCCAGTGGATAGAGGTTGCTCAGATAGCGGGGATTGTCGCCAGGCGCGACCACCGTCAGCAACAGCAGGCCATAGAGGAAACCAAGAAAATAAAAAGCCCACAAGCGATGCCGGTTCTGTCGCAGGGGATAGATGCCCAGCAGCAAGAGCGTCACGCCAA
Source organism: Desulfuromonadaceae bacterium UBA6124 (assembly GCA_002423365.1). GTDB lineage: Bacteria > Desulfobacterota > Desulfuromonadia > Desulfuromonadales > Trichloromonadaceae > Trichloromonas. The sequence continues at coordinate 2,551 of DIVU01000154.1, forward strand.
ACGGGGTCGTTTGCCGAAACCATTGGTAAAACGCTGCCTTGTCCGGAAGACCGAACATTTCGAGGGGGATGGCGACGGGATTGGTGAAGCCGGTAGCGGGTCGGTAGACGAGCAGCGCGTAACCGACCAGCGCCACCAGCAAAACGCCCAATTGGAACGGGCGTTGGCCGAGGAGCCGCCAGTGGCCGCCGAGCAGCAGCGCCAGGACGAAGACCGGCAAAAGTTCGAAGGCGAATTCGTGTGTGCCAATCGCCCCCAGCGTAGCCAACAGCAGCCACATGCCCGCGCCGGGACGCCGCACGATGAAGTATTCTCCTGCCCAATAAACCGCCACCACGAAAAAGAACTGGAACGGCAGGTAGAAGCGGGCCATGGAAGCGTAGAGGTTTTCAAAGGCGGAGAAGCCGAGAAACAAAACGGCGAGCCACCCCGCCGCTTTTCCCGCTGCCCGACACCCCATGGCGTAAACCACCGGCAACAGCAGGGCACTGAAAAGGATACAGACCAACCGCGTCGAAACCGGCGACACCTCGGCGAAAAAAAACGGAATCACCATCAGGTAATGGCCGAGGAGCGACCGCCAGTACAAGGTGCCGTTTTCGGCGAAAGGCAAACCGGTTGCGACGATTGA
>DIVU01000154.1:3226-13876 GCA_002423365.1 Desulfuromonadaceae bacterium UBA6124
CTCCCCCTTGCGGCACCAGGGGATAAAGTATGCGGTACAACGCCTCCGCTTGAGTGTCGGGGACGGGCGTTCGCCGCAGATACTGTTCGAGGGCGAGAAACGCCTCGGGGTATTTCCGGCGGGCCATCTGAATCTTGTAAATCTCCCACCAGCCTTTGTAGCGTTGCGGTTCCATCTCGACCAGCAACCGCGCTTCGGAAAGGATGGTGTCGTCGGCGCGGGAGTCCGGCAGCTCATATTGGGCCAGCCAGTCGGCCGCCACGGCATCTCCGCGCACGAAAATCAGCGCCGAGACATCGGCGAAGACCAGCCGCCATTCGGGATCCTTACGCAGCAGGTCGATGATGGGATAGTGCTGACCGGTGTCCACGGTACAGGCCTTGGTGACCACGGTTTTCACGTCGAACTTTTCGAACACCCCTTTCCATCCGGGATGCCCGGACATGACACGCCAGCCGTAACTGAACATTTCCGCCGAATTCTGCCGCGCATCCCAGAAAACCCGATGCTTCGGGTAGAGGGTCCAGGCCAGATAGCCCCCCCAGTCGTAGGTGTTGTAGATATTGGCGGGAAGGCGATGCTCTTTCACGAACTCGGCCGCCGCCACGGGAAAATGCCAGGTGCGCAAGCCGGTGCGGAAGAGGCCGTAGGTGTGATAGGCCGGCAGGGCGTAATGGATGAAGATCGCGGCGGCGGCCAACGTCGCCGCCCAACGCAATGCCGATTTAACCCCAAGGGGGAAGCGAAAAGAAATCCAGGACGCCGCGTTATCGGCATAGATCGGCAGAATCGCCGTCATGGCGAAAAAGAAGAACGAGGTATGGCGACTGAGCTGTTGCCCCATGATCGCCAAGCCCCCCACCAGACAGAGGTCGGTGAGGGTCAGACGCCGCCAACCCAAAACCATCAGCATGGCAGTCAGAGCCAGACTGAAATAGAAATAGGGATCAGAGGCGAAGGAGGTCGGGCGCCAGTCCATGTTGAAGACCTGGGCGATGGGCGCCCCCCCCTTGCCGCCGCCGAGCTGGTGGGCCGAGAAGAGGGTATCGATGAATTCTTTGGTGTAGGGAGTGAAGAGAAAGCCGAGCAGAACCAGGCCGGCCGTGAGCCACAGCCTTTTATATTCTGCACGGGAGAGTGTGGATTTCCCCAGCGCCAGCGCCCCGCCCTCCCCGACCAGATAGGCCGCGAGAATCGGCACCGCCAGAATCGCCCCGGCATGGAGGTTGACCCAGAGGAGCATCAGCGGAAAGAGGACAAAGACCAGCTTCCCCCCTTGGCGGCGGTGACGTTCGAGGATCAGGACAAAGAGAGCGAAGAAGAGGAATGTCCAGAGTTGCGGCCGCGCCGTCCACCCTCCCCGGCTCAGCCAGATGGGCGTGAGCAGCAGGAGCATGGCGCCCCAGGACGCTCCCCGGACCCGGGCCGCCCACAGCAGCACCAATGTCGTCCCGCCCAAGGCCAGGCCCTTGATGACGCTCAGTGCATGATAGCCGCCGAGTTGATGGCCGAAATAGAGGATGAGATCGTGCAACCAGCAATGCTCGAAGCGGGGAACATCCGCCGCCAGGGTGAAGAGGTCGGTGCGGATTAAACTCTGCGTTTCGACCATGTACTTGCCGGACTGCAACTGCCAGAAAGTGTCGAAGTCGTGGATAACCGTCGTCGCCACCCCGAAGATGGTCAAAAACGCGGCAAGAAGCAGCAGTTTTCCCACGCGGTCAATCAAAATTCACCCTGTCGCGAACGATATAGATCGGCTTGTCCTGGGTTTCGTGATAGGTGCGGGTGACGATTTCACCGAGCAGGCCCATCACCACCAGCTGTACCCCGGAGAAGAGCAGAAAAGCGGTGAGAATCAGCAAGGGGTTGCGGTTCATGGGCAGGCCGTCGAACCACTTCATGTACAGGGTCGCCATGCCCGAGAACGTTCCTCCCGCGAAAATCCATATCCCCCATTTGCCGAAGAGCTGCATGGGCCGGGTCGAATACTTGAGCATGAACTTGACGGTGATCAGATCGAGAATCACCCGCAGGGTACGATCGATGCCGTATTTGCTCGCACCGGCCAGACGCGGCCGGTGGTTGACCGCAAGTTCGGTGACATTGGCCCCGACCTGGCTGGCCAGGGCCGGCACGAAGCGGTGCATCTCGCCATAGAGGTTGATCTGTCTGAGCACCTCGCGCCGGTAGGCCTTGAGGGTGCAGCCGTAATCGTGCAGATGCACCCCGGTCATGCGCGAAATCAGCCGGTTGGCCAGCACCGAGGGCAAGCGGCGGCTGAGCAGTTTATCACGCCGGTCCTTGCGCCAGCCGGAAACCACATCGAAACCCTCGTCGATCTTCGCCAGCAGGCGCGGGATATCCGCTGGGTCGTTCTGCAAATCGCCGTCCATGGGAACGATGACTTCCCCCCGCGCGGCATCGAACCCGGCGGACATGGCGGCGGTCTGGCCGAAATTGCGGCGCAGGCGAATCACCCGCACCCGGGGATCGTCCAGCGCCAGTTCCCGGGCGACGGCGAAGGAATCATCGCCGCTGCCGTCATCCACCAGCACCAGTTCGTAATCAAGACTCGTCCCGGCCAGCGCCGCGACGACTTCAGCGTACAAAGGACGTAAATTGGGGGATTCGTTATAGACGGGAACGACGATGGAAAGATCCATGCGGTAAAAGTCCTCTTGTTACATTTTTCCCTCTCCAAACGGGAGAGGGTGCCCGAAGGGCGGGTGAGGGTGAAACCCTCCCCCCTGACAAGGGGGGACCGAGGGGGGTTAGAAAGTCTTCCGCACCTTCACTTCCCAGCGGTGCTCATTGCGTTTCGCCTCGTCGTTGTAGGCGGTGCGGATGCCGTAACTGTAGTCGAAGCTGACCATGAACTTGGCGAAATTCACGCCGGCGGTGAGGGTGCAGAGGTATTCGTCGAAGTCTTCCGGCTGATAGACCCGGTAACGGCCGCGCAGGCCGAGTAGGGTGCTGTAGGTCGGGTAGAGCTCGGCGCCGAGCAGCAGACCGTACATCGAGCGGCTGTCGCCATCCACCGCGATGTTCTTCTCGTACTCGATTTCCTCGCGCAACTCCATGAACTTGCGCAGGGTGCCGGTATTCCGGAAAAAGCTGTAACGGTATTCCTGGGTAGCGAAAATCTGCTGGGTCGAACCCTCATCGCCATCTTGCCAGTAGTAGTCGAGATCGGCTTTGGCTTCCCAGATCCGTCCAGGAGAATAGCGCAACGAGCTGGTGTGGTAAAAGGTTTTATCGACATTGCCCACGCCTTCGGGATTGCCCAGATTCTCGCTGCCGATATTCACCCCACTGAGCCCATCGCCGTAGGCAAGTTCGTTGCGCATCCGCGCCAGAAACTTCTGCCGGTCGTAACGCATGCTGTGACGCAGCAAGACCTGATCGTCCGTGCCCTCATCCGTGGAAAGATAGTCATAAATAATTTCGAATCGATTACTTAACGCGCGGCTTGCTCGATGGTCGGCGAACCACGAAGTGGTTGACCGCAAAACGCTGCCGTCGCGGCGGGCGCGACCGCTGTTGGAGCCCGTCAGGCTGGTATCGCCGACGATGTCGATGTAACGGGTCACCGAGGTATCCGTCGTTCCCGAACCGACAACCAGCCGCTGTTCGATGCCGGTACGCAAGGCGCTGGTGGGCATCCCTTCAAGGCGGCCGAGAAGCTGGTTTTCCCAGTATTCGACATCGGCGCCATCCTCGGCGGTGCCGTCGATCCGGGTCAGGGAGTAGGAAGTGAACCAGTCCACCGGCGGCCGGTGGGCGCGATTGGTGAAATATTCGAAGCCGCTCGAAACGCCGTAGCCCTTCCCCATATTCCCCGTCTTCCATTCCGCCTCGAAGCGCGGGGTGAGCTGCTGGGCGCGGGTGCGATGCAGGTCGGCACTGGCCGCGAAATAGACATCCCCTTCGTCTTCCCGCAGACTGCGGTCATAGCTGACCTGGGTTTCGCGGGCGGCGATCATGCGCATCCGGTAGGCGGTGTCCTTGCTCAGTTCATGCTGAAAAAAGACCGGCACCTCGATGTTCTTTTCGATGGTGCTTTCATCGGTGGTACGAGAGAAGGTGGGAAAGGCCGATGCCCGCCAGTCGCGGCGGGCGGCCACGGCAAAAAGGTTGTAGTTATAGGTGCGCTCGGGGACTTCCCCGAGGCTGTTACGGTTGGAAACGACGTATGAGGCATCCGTCGAGACCTTGATCCAGTTGGTAAAATTGATCCATTGCCGGGTCATGGCATGGTCGACGGTGCCGAGCATATAGGTGGTTTCCTGGTAGTTTTCCAGCTCGTCCTCGAAGTCGGTGTAATCGTAAAGGCGATAATGAAACCAGTTGTCCTTCTTGTTCAGAGAGACGAAGGCCAGGTTGCGGGTGCGGTAGTGCTGCGGGGTATCGTTGTTCAGATCGCGCACGTAATCTTCCCGGTAGTCGATCAGCAGGCGCGGCACCTGGGAAAGGATTTCACGATACTTACCCAGGTAGCTCCCGTTACGGATGCCCACCATCAGGGTCGCCCCGGTCTGCACATGCTGTCCGCCGTACATGCCGTCAATCAAGTAGGGCTCGATGACGTCGTAATCGAGATCTCGATTATTGAGTGACCAGGTGGGCAAACGCATGTCGCGGGAGTAAAGGTGCAGATTGAAGGGAAGCCCGCCGGGGGCGAGCAGCAGATCGCCGCGATAGAGGGGTTTCAGTTCGTCGGTGTCAAAATCCCGGCCGTCAAAGGAACTGTCAACGGAAGACCACTGGGCGCCGAGTCCCAGGTCGTAGCGCCCGGCGCGGCCGCCGCTGATGAGGCCGCTCTTTTCGTAGAGAAGGGAGTAAAGCTGGGTGAAGTGGGACGCATCGGCGACCGTTTTGCCGTCCTCCTTGGCTGCATAATCGGCATAACGCCACTCGACCAGACCGGAAACTTCGGCCAGGGCGGAGGCGCAGCCAAGCAGCGACAGACCCCAAAGGGTCAAAAGGATGACAATTTTACGCATAGGCCCGGGTGCGTACACTTTCGAGAAATCCTTGCCGACCTCGGCAAAAGCGCAGTCGGCTCAAGGACAGACCACTGGATATTCGGACCGAACACGTCAATCCCCGTGCCGACGACTGTCACCCCGTCGGCCGACGGACCTCTCCGCTCGAACCATTCCGGGGGCGGCAAGCCGCCCCCGGAGAAGAAAGCCGATTACTTCTTATGGCAGGAGAGACAGAGCCCCGAGGCAACATTGCTCGTGGCCAGGAAGGGCGCGGCGGTGTTGTCGTGGACGTCGTGGCAGCTCGAACACCACATGACCCCGCCGTCATAGAACTTGATGGAAGCAACCGGGTTTTGCACCCATTCGGCGGTATTATTGCTGTAAATGGTGTTGTAGACCATGCCGATCGGATGGTCGTCATGGAGGTCGGTGCCGATATTCGCCGGGACGGTTGCGGCAACCGATCCGAGCTCGACCAAGCCGGCGGGTTGAGCGCCACCCTCCAGATTGGACGGATTGGCCAAGCCGTTGGTCAGGCTGGCGCCGTCATGGCAGGAAAGACAGAGCTTGACGTCCGACACCGCGATTTTCGCGGAAACGGCGGTCTGGCGGGATGCCGTGTCCAGCGTGGCGCTGTTGTAATACCGGGAGATACTGATGGAATCGGTACCGGAGCGGTTCCACAGAGGGGCGTTAAGCTGGTCGACCGCCTTATGCGGGGTATGGCAGAAGATGCATATCTCCTCGTAGTTGCTCGACTTGACGTTGGTCGCCCCCGTCGAGGTCGACGACAGGTCGTGCTTGGTGTTCTTGATCGACGTCACCGCCAGGGCCTGGCCGGCAACCAGCGTCAACACCGCCGCCATTAACAACATTCTCCTCATTTTCCTACCTCCTTTGAAATGGTGCGGCCACAAGCCGCGTGGGTTGGGGAATCCTTCTCTCGCCGAGACAAGGAGTGACAGCGAAACACCTTCACCTGCCTTTTTGCAAAAAATGGGCCTTTTTTTCATAAAGTTTTTCATGTACTTAGATGCCTTCACAGGCCCTATAATTGCGAAAGCACCGGCAGGAAAATCCATTGAACCGTCTATCTCCGGCACTTACTTGACAAGTTCCGTCAAATAACCGAGCAGAATTGCGTTGAAATGCGTGAACGCCAAGAATCATATCGGCACAAAAACCGCAAAAATTAAGGGGCGCACAAAGTGCGCCCCGAAATCTTGCCCATGTCGATTATCCCGGGGGTGGCTCTCCCCCCCGGCCTCGTCGCGAGACCCCTTATTCTATGGGATGTTCCTTAAGATACTCGGCATTGAGATACTGCCAGATCGCGAACCGACGTCCGATCTGATCCACCACATAGATTTGGTCTTTCTTGTCGACCCAGATACCGGCCGGAAGTACCAGGGACAGAGGATGCCCGGGTTCGCCACCGCCGGTAAAGAGTAGCAAGCGACCTTCGGCATTATAGGTCAGCATCGCCCCCTTGCGGGCATCGGTAATGTGGAGGTTGCCGTCGCTGTCGATAGCGATATCCTTGGGCATCTCGAAATTCGACTGCAAATCCCCCCGTTCGCCAAACTTGCGCAGGAACTTCCCTTCGGCGTCGAAAACCTGCACCCGGGCGTTGAACATATCCGCCACAAAAAGTTGGCCGTTCCTATCGACCGCCATCCCCTGCGGGCTGTAGAAATTTCCCTCCTGCGGTCCCCACTCGCCAAAGGAGCGAAGGTGCTTGCCTTTCATGTCAAAAACAGCGATCCGGTTCGCCCGAGCGTCGGAAACATAGACCCGGTCGCGCGCCTCGTCGAGAGCCACGAAGGTCGGATGCTCCAGCAGTTCGGGGCCGCCGATGGAAAAGAGCGGGGCATCGTCGGGACCAAAGACGAGTACGGCCTGGCCGACGGCGTCGGCGACATAAAGACGGCCGCCGCTGTCCACCGCCATACCGAAAGCGGAACGAACCGCCCCGGTATTCTTGAAGGGATAGACCGAACGTCTATTGAGATCGTAAACCGTGATTTGGCGAATGTCGGCATCGGAAACGAAAATTCGCCCGTCCCCGGAAGAAGCGATGCCGAAGGGCCGCTTAAATACCGGTTCAGGCTGCCCGCCCAGGAAGGGTGAAGCCATTTTTTCCGCGCCCGTTTTCGGCATCTGATCCAACGACGAATAGGTGCCGACCCACTCCAACTTCGGCGGGTTGGGCGGCGGCGGCCAGAGGACTCGGGTTTTGGGCTTGTCGGTCGTGGCGCAGCCGCCAAAGAGTAGGACCACGCCAAAGACCATGAGCAGTCGCGTCAAGAAAGTTCCGTCAATTTTTTTCATTGTCTCCTCGTTTCTGAACTGGCGGCAAGAGTCCGCGTCATTACTTCTTGTGACACATCTGGCAAAGCTCCATCCGCGCGCTGATCCCCCGCTGGAAATAGGCCGACGAATTCCCCCCGTGGGGATCGTGGCAACCGATGCAGGAGAAGCGACGGTCGGGGATGCTGGGATCAACCGGACCTTCGAGGGGATGCCCCTTGCCCGAGAAACCGCGCACCACATGGCTGGTGGTGTCGACGCCGGAATGGCAGCCCATGCAGAGATCGTTCACCGCCGCCGTCAGCTGGCCGAAATGGGCGCTGGCGTGGGAGTCGTGGCAGACCGAGCAGAGACCGGCTTCGATGGGGCCGTGGACAAACTGGCGGGACTTGAACTCGTCGATCTTGTGTTCGTGGCATTCGGCGCACAGGGCGGCTTCCTCGACCCGCACGGCATACTTGACCGGCGCGCTCTTCACATCGTGGCAGTAGGAACACTGAAAGACCCCGGCGGGACCGTGAACGTATTCGTAATTGAGCCGTCGGGCATGACAGGCGCCACAGGGGTTTTTATCCGCCGACTCGTTATCGAGAGATTCGGCGGTCGGCTGCATGTTGTGGCAGGAGGCACAAAGTTCTTCCTTTTCCGGCGTGTGTAGTACATAGGGAACGAATTTAGCCGGCGCCGTAACCCCGGGCCGGTCGATGTAGAAGAATTCGGCTTGCGTCCGCGCCACCGGCTTGCCCCCGGCGAAACCTTCGACCTTGATGGTATCGGCGCCCGGCTCGAACCCCGGTTCGAGAATGACCATATCGCCAAAGGCCTTGCGGTATTCTGCGCCGGAAATATCAATCTTCCCACTCTTCGCCCCACCGAATTCGACGGTTATCTGCTCGATGACCGGATCATTCCCAGCCTTGATGATGAGAAAATCGGAACGCACGATAGAGGTCCCGCCCGCCGGGTAGAGAATCTCCAACGCGAACGCCGGTGTCGCAACCAGCACCACAACCGGTAAAACCGACAATAGCCGTTTAATCATATCCAGACCCCTGCCATCAAAAACCATCCTATGTGCCCCCTTACCGCAAATCCCCCGGCAACGCCATCTCCTCTGGCTGAACCGGATGTTCGCGCAGGTATTTTTCGTTGAGAAACTGATACTTGTGCACCATACGGTTGAAGGTGTCGACCACCCAGATGCCGTCTTCGGCGTCGGCGTCGATCCCCTTGGGCATGTCGAAACCGCCGGGCAGGCCAAGTTTGCCTTCGGTGGAGGTGCGGCCGCCGAGGGTCATGAGGTGGTTCCCTTGCAGATCGAAAATCACGAAGCGGTGGCCGACGCCGTCGGTGACGTAGACATGCCCGGAACGATCGACGGCGATCCCCTTGGCCATGTGGAAGGAACCAAGGGAGGTGCCGCGCTCGCCGAAGGTGCGCAGGAAGTTGCCGTCCGTGTCAAAAACCTGAACGCGAGCGTTCATGGTGTCAAGAACGTAGAGGTTACCCGCCGTATCCACTTCGAGGTCGAGGGGATAGTTGAAGTCTCCCGTCGCGGATCCGCGCTTGCCGATGCTTTTGAGCCACTCTCCATTCCCATCGTAGACCACCACCTGATGGCTGCCGGCATCGGCGACATAGAGGCGATCCCGTTCGCGATCGCAGGCGAGGCCGACGGGGCGGGTCAGGCGACCCTGGCCGATGACCTTGCGCAGGCGCAGGTCGGAGCCGAAGAGATAGACCCGCCCCTGCTGGTTGTCGGAGACGTAAACCGCATCGTCCCGACCCACGGCCAGGGCCATGGGCGACTCGAAGTAGAGTTCGTCGTGCTTGGGACGCTCGAAATGGCGCACCTGGTGGTTGGGCAGATCGAGAATGAGAACATCACGCTTGGCCAAGTCGGAAACGTAAATCCGCCCGCGACCGTCCACCGCCACATCGTAGGGGCTGCCGAAAATCCCCCGGGGCTCCTCGATCCCGAGAATCGCCTCCAGTACCCGGCTTTCGCCCCCTTCGCGCACATCCCGATCGCTGGCGATGGTGCGGATGAATTCGATCTTCGGCGAATGGCCGCCGATGGGCCAGAGATAGCGGCGGCTGTCGACTTCCTTGGCGGCGCAGCCGGATAAACAGAGCAATCCCAGCAGCACGATTAATCTTCTCGCGGTTCGTGAACGAGCCGGGTGACGTCTTTCCATCCTCTTCATTTTTCTACGGATTCTCCACCGGACGCACCCGGTCGTAGGATTTGGGTTTGTGGCAGCCGGCCAGGCAGGTGGCGCCGGTTTCGGTGGGCAGAAAACGCACCGGAATCTTCCACTGGCCGAAGCCCGGCACTCGGCTAAGGATCAGTTTGTACTGATCGGCGCCGTGGATGCCGTGGCAGTTGCGGCAGACCCGCCCTTTGACCGGCTTATTGACGTGCAGATAGTGCAGATTGGCGTCGCCGTTGCGAAAACCGGTCGCTTCCGTGGTCCGCTGGTATTCGAATTTGCCCAGGTCGGTATGGCAGCCGAAACAAAGGGCGAAGTTTTCCGGATCGTAGGGGGCGTAGAACTCCCGGGGATAATAGCCCTGCAGCAGGGGCCGGAAGGCCGAGGAATGGTTTTCATGGCAGTCCCAGCAGCGCCCTTCGGCCACCGGCTGATGCTGGGACGCGGCCTGCTCAATGGTGGTACGGATGCCGCTGTGGCAGCTGAAACAGATGCGGTTACCGGAAGCTCTGAGCAGACCCGGCTCGTCGCCACCGTGGGGAACATGGCAATAATCGCAGCGCCCGGCCCGTACCGGACCATGCACCCGGCCGGATGCGCCGATTTCATCATGACAGGAGCGGCAGAGCGTACCCTGTTCGGCAACCAGCAGATGGGACTGGGCGGAACCATGGGGCGCATGGCAGGCCAAACAGCGGCCTTCGGCCACAGGCGCATGGGGATGGGCTTTGCCGGCGGTAACCGGAGCATGGCAGGTCTCGCAGAGCCGGGCGTCGGTTTCTTTCAGGGCAAAAGCGGGGGATGGTCCGGGATGGGGGACGCCGGTCGGCCGATGGCAGGCCAGGCAATCGCCGGAAGCGACAGGAGGGTGAGAAACCGGAGCCGAGGCGAGGGTGGCATGGCAGGCCGTGGTCACGCAGCCTTGGGCGGCGCGCGCGGGAGCAGCACCGCACAACGCCCCCAGCAGGAAGAGACAGCCGAAAATAGTCAACAGCCGATGAATCGACAACAGACACCCTCCCTGGCGAAGGATCAATTGGATGAAGTGCTGTCCTGGCGTTGATTACTGTAGGGGCGCAGCATGCTGCGCCCCTACGATCTCACACCCTAGCTCCCGTAGGAATGCAGGCCCGAGA
>DIVU01000174.1 GCA_002423365.1 Desulfuromonadaceae bacterium UBA6124
CTGCGAGGGGTTCGTCTCTCCGCCATTTTGGAAATGGAGATTGAAAGCGAAACCTTTGCGCTCATGGGCGAAGCCTCCCCGGAATTGGCCCAGGTCGCCGGCGAACGCATCCAGGCAGAACTGGCGCTGATTTTTAGCGCCGGTAGGGCAGGGGAGAGCCTCGCTCGGCTGCACGCTCTCGGCCTGCCGCCCTTGCTTTTCGGCCCACCCGAGGTCCAGGGCTCCTGGGAAGAGGGCGTGAGTCAGATGGCGCGGATCGTCGCCGGGCTTGAACGGGGGGCGGGGGAACTGCTCGCGGAATTTCCTGAAGAGGAGGGGGAGGGGGGCTGGAGCGCCTCGGCGGTGCTCAAGTTGGCCGCGCTCCTCGCCGGTTATCGGCCGTCCATCGACGTCGGGATGCATCTGCGCCTGAGTCGGCGCGCGGGGAATCTTCTTCGCCGGTTACGGGAATTACCGCCGGCAACCTTAGCCGAACTGCACCCCTTGCGTGACGCCGCCCCGCGCCGGCGCGCCCTCTGGGTCGAGCAATTGGGCGCCGAGCCGGTGTTTGGGCTGACCTGGCTCATCTCTCAGGCCGATGACCCGCGCCGCTGGTTGCCCGAGGCACGTCGGGCGCTCACGGACTATCACGATCATCTTCATCATGGCCGTATTCCCGACCTGGTCGACGGCGCCTGGCTGCGGCAACAGCTTGGGCTGAGCGACGGCCGGAGGATCGGCGAGACCCTCCGAAAGCTGCGTGCGGCAGAGCTTTCCGGCCAGGTCAAAACCCCGGAGGAAGCCCGTAAGTTTCTTGAATCATTGGCCGAAAAAAACATTGACAAAGAAATCGATCCCCCCTAGAATGCACCTCCATCGCGGGAATAACTCAGTGGTAGAGTGTCAGCTTCCCAAGCTGAAGGTCGCGGGTTCGAATCCCGTTTCNNAGGCCCGGTCAATCGACCGGGCCTTTTTTTCGCTCTTGCTGCTATGCGGCGGGTTGCCAATGGGCCGCCAAAATCCCCTGTACCTCGTTCGGCCGCTCCTGGATCGCCTGCGTCCACGACAGTCCCGATTCGGCGCCGAAGGTCGCCATCGCCTGGATCAGCTGATTGACCTGGGTGTTGGCCAGGGCGCTCCCATCGGCTGACCGGAAGATTTCGGTCTGATAGGAGCTGCTGGTATACCAGTTCTGGATGGTCAGCGAATCGCCGGCTCCAGCCAATTCGATTTTCAGATCGTTCACGGAACGGCTGAACATCAGATTGAGGGGATCAACCGCGAACTCGACGGTATCCGAATTGCCGCTGGCGGTGTCGTAGTCCTTGAGAGTGTCCTGGCCGCCGCCGCTGCCGAACAGGTAACGGTCATTGCCGCTGCTCCCTTCCTGGTAGTNNCAAGACCGCCGTCGAAGACGTCGTTGCCGGACTCGCCGTACAGCTTGTCGTTACCGTCACCGCCGAGCAAAAGATCGTTGCCGCTGCCGCCGTACAGCAGGTCGGCCCCGGCTTCGCCGTGCAGCACGTCGTTGCCGCCGTTACCGCGTAGGGTATCGATGCCGTCGCCACCGTAGAAGGTGTCCGGCGTGGAACTGAGTGCCGAGCCTTCCAACGTGTCGTTGCCGGTTCCGCCGAGCAGGGTGATGCCTTTGGCTTCAAGCTGGGCGGCGGTCAATACCGTGCCGTCGGTGAACGCGAATTGTTCGACGGCGTAGTTGCGGGAGGTGAACCATCTCTGGATGGTCAGCGTGTCGCCACCCGTCCCAACCTGGATGCGCAAGTCATTGCCGACCTTGAAGAGTTGCAGATTGTCGGGACCGATGCCTGCTCCGAACTCGACGGTATCGGTATTCCCCGCCGCGCTGTCGTAATCGTAGATCGTGTCCTTTCCACTGCCGCTGCCGAAGAGGTAACGGTCGTTGCCGCTGCTCCCTTCCTGGTAGTCGTTGCCAAGACCGCCGTCGAAGACGTCGTTACCGGACTCGCCGTAGAGTTTGTCGTCGCCGGCGCCACCCAGAAGCAGATCGTTGCCGCTGCCGCCGTACANNAGACGTCGTTACCGGACTCGCCGTAAAGCTTGTCGTTACCGTCACCGCCCCAAAGGGTGTCGTTGCCCGCGCCACCGTAGAGTGTATCATTGCCCTGTCCACCAAAAAGAACATCGTTGCCGCTGGTTCCATTACGGGTGTCATCACCCGACACGCCGTAGAATTGTTCAAGCCCTTCGGAAACCCCGCTGGTCCATTCCTGTTGTCCATTTATGCCGATAACTTCGAGGAAATTTGTAGCGGCGGCTTTTTCATTCACGGTCGTATAGGGGTTGATCCCCCGGACACTGCGCAGAAAATCGCTGGTCAGACTGGCCGCGTTTTCCGGATCGGCGATGGCGGAGCAGGAAACGATCAGCGTCGCCAGCTTGAAATCGCCTGTCCAGGTTTGCAGCGACTCGTCGAAGCTGAACGGGATGAATTGGTAAACCTCTTTCAAATGGGACTGGGACATCAACTGATAAAAAACCGAATCCTCCAACTGCCGGTAGCGCGCGGCAAGCTGATTGGCATGGTTGGGACCACCGATTTTGCTGAAGCTGCGCCCCCCCAAAAACGATTCCAGAACCCCCATTTGCTCGGGGCTGATGATTTCTTTGTAGGCACTGCTGCTGTACGTCACTTTGGAGGCTTTCCCCCCCACCCACTGGAACAGAATCCGCGGCAAAAGCTCATTTCTAAGCTGCTGATCGCTGGCGGAAACAAATTGTTCAACCAGCGATTTCAGTTGTCCGGTCGTATCCAGGGCCATGGCTTCATGCAGGGAGCGCACGTTTCCAAATCCGGCGGCATCGGGAAGAACCTGAAGGTCTTCGGCAACCGGAATTTCATTAATTGGCCGGGACAGGGTGGGATTGGTCGCGAACCAGACGTCGGTCAGGGCCTGGCTGTTGCCTTCGGCGTCGATATAACTGCCGAGCTGACGAAGTTCATTGGCATACGCATCCTTGGCGGTGCTGGTGGCGTAGCCCAGGTTGAGCCGGGAGACGCCGGCCTCTTCGAGGGAAACCAGCTCGCCCGCGTCGCTTTCGCCGTTCTGGTTGGTATCGCGCCAGACGCGCAGTTGGGAAAAGACTTCGTCGCCCGCGTCGATGAACCCGTCTTGGTTGCTGTCCAGTTCGGCCAGGGCGAGAAAGCCGTTCGCCGCCCGGCTGTCGCTTTCCAGCAGGGTATTGTTGCCGAACAATTCGAAGCCGCCGGTGATGGCGCCGTCGCCATCGCGATCGAGGGCCAAAAGCCCGTCGTCGGCGCCGACCCAACCGACCGTTTCGCAAAAACCGTTGTTGTTCAAGTCGAACTGGATTCCGGAGGCCATGCCGACGGTTTCGATCCCGTCGCCGTCGAGATCGAGAACCAAGGGGCTGGTCGGGATGGGGTCGGTGAGACCCATGGGAGCGGTGCCTGGAGGGAGGACGGGCGACCACGGTGGGCGGCTTATGAGTCCAGGGGAATCCGGATCAAGCAGTCCTCCAGAACCCGAGGGTGGAACAACGAATGGCCCATCGGGCCAAGTAGGAGGCCAGTTCAAGCGAGGGTCGTCGTTGGCCATTCGATCATTTGGGTCAGCAGTCTCATCATCCATTGGATTTTTGGCCCAGCGCTCCGGTGGCAACCACCTCGCTCCCTCGCCATTACAATTATTAGGATCGAATTTTTCCTGAGCTTTTCGAACTACATCATCCCATGTGCTATTGGGATCATTACTTAATTCTTTGCCGATTTCTATCCCAACATCATTATTATGTCGATCCATAGCTTCAGAGTCAGGACTTTGTCCATCATTATTTCCGGTCCACTCATGGCCATCCAGAAGAACCCTCGCATATTCCTCTCCATATCTTCGAGTCAATTCTGCAGATAGAATTAAATGTCTATATGCATCAGCAGGGCCATTTTCTCTTCCTGGTAATTGTGATTCGATTGATTCATTAGTTGCAATTGAGGCTACACAGCCTGTTGCAAAATTATAAAGCGCCATTTTAAAATCCATATTTCCTCCTTCTAGTCAGAAAAATCAGCATATGAATCACATGCACATGTAATATTATTGTTTTTATAGCTTACTTTTAATAAACATCCGAAATTTTTATCATCTGATATAACACATGAATGAGTTGCTGTTTGATTAAAAAAATTATCTCTAATTACCAATGTTAATTTTTTCGGATTGTAATGTTTAAAATTTTTTGAACTGAATCCAAAATCTGAATAGTTTTCACCTGCTGGATTAATTTGAACCTTTTTTGATAAAATCAATTTATTATCTACTTTTACACTGACGAGAGTAATTACCTCATTGCTTCTGTTTGAAATGGCAACAGTATAGTCATTTTTACAAGCAGTTAGAAAAATAGATATTGTGATAGAAAGAATTAATAAGAACTTGGCGTTATTATTGTTTTTTTTATACCATAAGTTCATGTTTTTCTTCCGCACCTTCCTTTATATATTTTGATTTGTTCTTTTACTACCTTCTCACCTCTCCCTCCCACTCTCCCTCACCGCCTTGAGCACCGGGCTCAACAGAAATTCGATCAGCCTCCTTTCCCCCGTCTTGATCTCCACCGCCACATCCATCCCCGGCGACAGATTGACGATTTTACCGTTTTCGACCGGCATTTCGGTTTTGGCCATTTTTACTCGCGCCGCGTAGACATAGCCCACCTCCTCGATCAGCATGGAATCTTTCGATAGCGTAACGATTTCTCCGTCGATGATGCCGTAGCGGGTGAAGGGGAAAGCGTCGACCTTGATTTCGGCGGACTGTCCGGCGTCGACGAAACCGACATCCTGGTTTTCGACCCAGGCTTCGACCTCCAGCCGATCTTCCTCCGGCACCACCACCATGAGCGGCTGGGCAGGGGTGACGACGCCGCCGACGGTGTGCACCGCGAGCTGCTGCACGGTGCCGTCCACCGGCGCGACCAGGCGCTGGCGCCGGTCGGCGTGAGTGGCCTTGACCAGTTCCTGGCCCATGGCGCGAGCGCTGGTGTCGATCTCGGCCAATTGGCTTTGCACGGTTTTGCGGAATTCGGCCACGGTGGCTTCGCGGGTTTTCCCGGCTTCGGCCAGGGCGGCTCGCTCCTGCGTCAGCCGCTCGCGCCCGGCGGCCAGTTCCTGCACCCGCTCNNCCCTTGGGCATAGAGGTCGCGAAAGGACTCGGCGCGGCGGGTGACGATGGGCACGATCTGCTCCAGCCGGCTCAGATCGGCCTTGATCGCCTCAATGGCGGCGCGGTGTTGCGCCATGCCGTCGTCGGCGGCGGCGAGGCGGGCACGAAATTCGCCGAGCTGGTCGCGCAGCAGCCGTTGTTGCAGAGCGACGTAGGCGGGATCGGCGCCCTCCGGCGGGACAAGGGTTTCACTCCCCCGCATCAGCGCGGTGAGCCGGGCGAGATCGACCTGGGCGGCCCGGTAGTCGTTGTCGATGCGCTCGCGGTCGGCGCCGCTGACCGTCGGGTCGAGTTCGATGAGCACATCCCCCTGTTTCACCGGCTGCCCGTTGTGGACGTGAATGGCGGTGACGATGCCGCTTTCCAGGGGTTGGATGGTCTTGGTATAGCCGCCGGGGACGATCCGCCCCCTGGCGACGGCGACGATGTCGATCCAGCCGACACCGGTCCAGACCACGGCGGCGGTGAAGAGCAGGACAATGGTCCAGGCGATGGCGCGGCCGATGGGCGAGGGGGGCGCGTGCTGGATTTCGAGCACCGCCGGCAGAAATTCGACCTCCCGACCCTGCGGTACCAGCGGCGTTTTGTCGGCGCGATCGGCACGCCAGGCGTCGCGGATCACGGCGAGATGACGGAAGCATGTCCGCAACCAACCGGGCAGGCCGAAGCGGCGCTCAGGCGACGGCATGGATCCCCTCCTGGTGGCGGTGGAGCTGGGCGAAGGCCCCGCCCTGGCGCAACAGCTCCTGATAGGCGCCGCTTTCGACG
>DIVU01000048.1 GCA_002423365.1 Desulfuromonadaceae bacterium UBA6124
GCTTCCAGGTAACTTTTAAGGGTACCGAGAAACTCGGCGGCGTCGGCGCCGTCGAGAATACGGTGATCGGCAGAAAGGGTCAGGCGCAGCATCGGGGCGATGCCCGGTTCGCCGTCATCGTCCACCACCACCTCGCCGCGAATCGTCCCCACCGCCAAAACCGCCGCCTGGGGCGGGGTGATGATGGCGCTGAAGGACTCGACGCCGAGCATCCCCATGTTCGAAACGGTAAAGGTGCCGCTGGCCATTTCCCGCCGTTCCAGCCGTCCTTCGTGGGCCTTGGTGGCCAGTTCGGCTGCCCGGCGGCTGAGTTCCCGCAAACCAGACCGACCGCAGTCGGCCAGCACGGGATAATAGAGTCCGCCCTCGGTGGCGACCGCCATCGCCAGATTGATGGCCGCTTGCTCTACCGCCTCGCCGTCGAGCCAGAGGCTGTTGACCCAGGGATGCTCACGGAGGGAGCGAACTGTAGCAGCAAGAATGAAGTCGTTGATGGTGACACCGAGACTTTTGCGCAGGCCGATGACGTCGGTCATATCCACCGCTACTGTCACGAAAAAATGCGGGACGGTGCGCCAACTCTCCTGCATCTTGCGGGCGATGATGCGCCGCACCTTGACCGATTTCCCCGGAACGGACGGGGACGGTTCACCAAGCGCCGCCGGAGCGCGATCGAGCACCGCCAGCAGGGTCCCGACGTCCACGATTGCCCCTTCGGCAATCCGCAGCACCACCACCTCGCCGGGCTCGCGGGCGGTTAGAAGCAGCGTATTTCCGCCGTAGGTGAAATCGGCCAGGGGCGTACCCTGTTCCACCTGGCTCCCTTCCTGGACATGCCAGCGAACCAGGGTGGCTTCCTGCATCGATTCTTCAAGGGGGGTGAGGATGATCGGAGAAAGCATGGGATGCCTCGTGTCGGTCGGAGCAGGGAATCGGATGGGTAAAACACCGGGATGAGCCGTTTCAACGGCCCGCAAATGCAGCCAAACTCTAGCAATTCCTGGCCTGAATGGCAAGACACCTGGCTTCCCAACCCACCGCGCCCCTTCCTTTCTTTCTGTAGACACATAGAAAAAGCGCCGGAAACCTTGGGTTTCCGGCGCTTGAAGGGGCACAGCTTGGCGAGTGAATCGATCAGCCGAGGAAATACTGGTTGTTGCGGGCGCGGTTGGCGACAATGGTGGGATCGAGCAATTCTCCGCAGGAGCAGCATTTCCAGGCGTCGAAGGAACGGACGAAATCGTAATATTTCTCGGCGTACATCCTGGCTCGGCACTTAGGACATTTCATAGCTCTCTCCTTGGATAGAATTCAATGGGGCAAGCCCCTTGTTAACACTCATAAGCGTTTTCACAAGGCATGCCAGAATTCCCACAAGAGCCACATAAGCCTTCAAGCCACAGGATTTTTCCTTTATTTATTGAGTACTTAACATCTACTTAAAATATTTCCGCCAGCGTTCGAGCGACTTTGTTCCCACCCCCGGAACCCGTTTCAAGACATCGAAATCACCAAAATCGCCATTTTTTTGACGGTCCTTCTCGATTCGTTCCGCCAACCGGGGCCCAATCCCCGGCAACGCCTGCCAGTCTTCCCGACTCATGCGTTCCGGATGCAGCGACACCCCCAGCGCCATGCGCTGCTCCGCCGGCATCCAATCCCTGACCAGAGCCGGTTTTCCGGCCTCACCGAGGCACAGGGAAAGGCGTTCTCCGGGGCGGGGCGGCTGGCGGGAAAGCTCCAATAAAAGCCATTCCCGAACAGCCTCATCAACCGTCAATCCAATGACGCCCTCCCGAGAAGAAGCGTCAGATAATTGATGGAGTCCCGGTCGCGCGAACCCGCTCCCGAGCCAAACCGGCAGAGTCGGAGGAGCGGAATACACGACGGCCGGCGGATCTTCGTCGAGGAAGATCCGCCGGCCGCTGAAAAAGCCAAGGCAAAGAACGAGGCACCCCACCAGCAGGAAGGTCCCCCGGGGCGCCTCCACCCTCAGTTATCCTGATCCTTGAGCAGTTTGAATTGCAGGGCGTCGACCAGGGCATGGTAGGAAGCGTCGATAATGTTGTCGCTGACCCCCACCGTCCCCCAGCGACTGTCCTTATCTCCCGACTCGATGAGCACCCGGGTGAAGGAGGCCGTCCCCTTACCGGCCGGCAGAACCCGGACCTTGTAATCGTAAAGGCGGATCTCCTTCAGACGCGGATAGAAGTTTTCCAGCGCCTTGCGCAAGGCGTTGTCGAGGGCGTTGACCGGCCCACTGCCCTCGGCGGCGGTATGCTCGATGCGCCCGCCGACCTTGACCTGCACGGTCGCCTCGGAAATCGGTTTCTCATCCTCATGACGCTTGGTGTCGATGACCCGGAAGCCGATGACCGAGAAATAATTGCGCAGGGTTCCGAGAGCCCGGCGCATGAGCAGCTCGAAGGAGGCCTCGGCCCCTTCAAACTGAAAGCCCTTGTTCTCCAGATCCTTGATGTTTTCCAGGATCTCCAGGGTCACGGGATCCTTGCTGTCGAGATTGATATTGAACTCTTCGGCCTTGGCCAGGATGTTCGAGCGCCCGGAGAGATCGGAAACCAGCACCCGGGTGCAGTTGCCAACCAACTCGGGGCGGATGTGTTCGTAGGTTTCGGGATGGCGCTGGATGGCAGAAACGTGCACTCCACCTTTGTGAGCGAAAGCCGAGTTACCGACATAGGCCTGATGCTTGTTGGGCACCATATTGGCCAGTTCATAGATGGTACGCGACACCTGGCGCAGGCGCTTGAGCTGGCTGTCGTTGACGCATACCTTGCCCATCTTGAGTTGCAGAGCGGGGATGATGGAACAGAGGTTGGCGTTGCCGCAGCGCTCGCCGAAACCGTTGATCGTGCCCTGCACATGAACAATGCCGTAAGCCACGGCGGCGAGGGAGTTGGCGACCGCGCATTCGCCGTCATTGTGGGTATGAATCCCCAGGGGCGTGGCGACCGTCTGCTTGACCCGCTCGATGATCGCCGGCAGTTCATGGGGCAGGGTGCCGCCGTTGGTGTCGCACANNGCCAGGGAATCGTAAATCAGCTCCAGATTCTCTTCCAGGCTGATGCGCAGCGCCTCGTGGACGTGGAAATCCCAGGTCTTGCCGAAGATGGTCACGGTATCCGGCTCGGCCTGGACCAGGGTCCGGATGTTGTTGTCCTTGTCCGGCGTGGTGTTGGCCCGGCGTGTCGATCCGAAGGCGGCGATCTTCGCCTGTTTCAGGCTGATCTTCTTGATGTCCTTGAAGAAGGCGATGTCCTTGGGGTTGGAGCCGGGCCAGCCCCCCTCGATGTAATGAATGCCCAGGTCGTCCAGAAGTTGGGCGATGCGGATCTTGTCCGCCACCAGAAAGGAAACATCCTCGGCCTGCGTACCATCGCGCAGGGTCGTATCGTAGAGTTTGATCTGATTCATGCCTCTATCCCCGTTTCCGCAACCTGACAATGCAGGTAGGGGCGACGCATGCGTCGCCCCTACGACTGGATCCTGGTTGTCGTGAGAAACTGTCTTTATTCGGGCTTGATGTCTTTTTTGGCCAAATCGAAGGATTCGTGCAGGACTCGCACCGCCAGTTCGGTGTACTTGGAGTCGATGACGCAGGAAACCTTGATCTCACTGGTGGAAATCATCTGGATGTTGATCCCCTCTTGGGACAGGGTCTGGAACATCTTGCTGGCCACGCCGGAGTGGGAGCGCATGCCGACACCGACGATGGAGACCTTGGCGATGCTTTCGTCGCTGGTCACGGAAGCGGCACCCGTCTCCTTGGCGGTTTCCTCGACGATCTTCAGGGCTTTTTTGAAATCGCTCTTGGGCACGGTGAAGGTCAGGTCGGTGTAGCCTTCATGGGAGACGTTCTGGATGATCATGTCCACGGTGATGTTGGCGTGGGACAGGGGGGAGAAGATCTTCGCGGCAATCCCCGGTTTGTCGGGAACCCGCAGCACGGAAATCTTGGCTTCATCCTTGTTGTAGGTAATTCCCGAAACCAGAACGGCTTCCATATCAGCATCCTCCTTCGTGACCAGAGTACCTGGATTGTCGTTAAAACTCGAACGGACGTGAACAACCACGCCGTATTTCTTGGCGAATTCGACGCTGCGGATCTGCAGCACCTTGGAACCGAGGGACGCCATCTCGAGCATTTCGTCATAGGAGACCTTTTCCATCTTGGAGGCTTCCGGGACGATACGCGGGTCGGTCGTATAGATGCCGTCGACGTCGGTAAAAATTTCGCAGACGTCGGCCTTGACCGCCGCCGCCACCGCCACCGCCGAGGTATCGGAACCCCCGCGCCCGAGGGTGGTAATGTTGCCGTCCTTGTCGACCCCCTGGAAACCGGCGACGATGATGATCGTGCCGCTCTTGAGATCCTCGCGAATCTTCTTGTCGTCGATCTTTTCGATGCGCGCTTTGGAAAAAACGCTGTCGGTGACGATGGGGATCTGAAAGCCGCAGTAGCTCTTGGCCTTGTAACCCATCGACTGCAGGCACATGGAAAGGAGAGACATGCTCACCTGCTCACCGGTGGCGACCAGGACATCGTATTCACGCTCGCTGGGGAACTCGCACATTTCGTTGGCGAGCGCCACGAGTTTGTTGGTTTCGCCAGCCATGGCCGAAACGATAACCACCACATCGTTGCCTTCGTCGTAGGTTTTGGCCACGCGACGAGCGACGTTGCGGATCCTGTCGATGGTACCTACGGACGTCCCGCCGTACTTCTGCACAACCAGGGCCATAATTCCCTCTTCCTCCTTTTGGAAAAACGACTTTATGGGTCGTATAGGTTAAGCGTCGGATGATTTTCGCCGGGAAGCCGCACGCCCCAACCGATGAACCGCGAGCCCGGTAAGATCCTCGGCGGCCTCCTTGATCATCTCCGGCAGGCTGGGATGGGCACGAATCCCCGCAGCCAATTCCCGCGCCGTCAGTTCGCGGCTCATGGCCAAAGAGGCCTCGGCAATGAGCGACGAGGCTTCAGCGCCGACGATGGTCACGCCAAGAATCCGCCCGCCGTCTTTCTCCGCCAAAATCTTTACCGTGCCACGCGGCTCTCCCGCGCACAGAGCCATGCCCGATGCGAGATAAGCGAAGCGGCCCACCTGATAAGCAAGACCTTGCTCCCGGCACTGCTCCTCGGTCAGCCCAACCTGGGCGATCTCCGGATCGGTGAAAACGATGCTCGGCACCACCCGATAATCGGCTCGGACCTGTCCGCCCAGGGCATTTTCCACGGCGATCTCGGCCTGATAGGAGGCCACATGGGCCAATTGCCAGCCACCGATCAGATCGCCGATGGCATAGATACCGTCAACGCTCGTGCGCATTCCGTCATCTACCGCCACGACGCCCCGCTCCAGTCGAACTCCGATCTCTTCGAGCCCGAGTCCTTCGCTGTTGGGACGGCGCCCGACGGAAAGGAGGATTTTTTCGACCTGGAGAGTTTCGCCGCCGGCAAGACGGACATGCACCCCGTCGGAGCGGGATTCCACGTCCGCGACGGCGGTGTCGAGATGAAGCTTGACCCCTGCCGCCTTGAAGGACTTTTCCACTTCGCGCACCGCCTGCCGGTCGCTGCGCGCGAGCAGAACGGGAAGCTGTTCTACGACGTGAACGGTGACACCGAAAGCGGAAAAAATCCCGGCGAATTCGCAGCCTATGTAGCCGCCCCCGACAATCAGCAGGCTCTTGGGAAGATCCTTAATAGCAAGAAATTCATCGCTGGTCAAAACATTTTTCCCGTCCGGCGCGAAGCCTTCGGGCACCAGCGGACGACCGCCGGTGGCCAGGATGACGGCCTTGGCGCGCAGATGCCCGACCGCCCCCTGGCCGCGGATTCCAACCCGGCCCGGGCCTTCGAGAAAACCCCGACCGTGGTAGAGATCGACACCGTTGCCCTTGAGCAGTTGCGCGACCCCATCGACCAGCTGGGAAACCACCCCATCCTTGCGGTCGACGGCCGCGGCAAAATCGAAGACGGGCTCACCGAGACGGATGCCATGGCTGTCGGCCTCGCGCAGGGATCGCAGCAGGAGGGCACTGCTATAGAGGGCCTTGGTCGGGATGCAGCCCCGGTTGAGGCAGGTTCCCCCCACCGCATCGGACTCCACCAAGCAGACCCGGGCGCCGCGCTGGGCACCGCGAATGGCGGCGACATACCCCCCCGGACCGCCGCCGATCACCGCCAGATCGTATTCCTTCACGCCTCATCTCCCCCAATCGCCCAGTCCCGCCGCAACGAATCGAGCAGTTGGCCATCGGGTTCCCCGTCGGCCTCCAGGGTAATCCGGCGGGAGTTTTCCGTTCCATGCTCCAGACGCACACGCAACCCCTCCAGCACCAGCTCCGGGAAACGATCGGCCCACTCGACGACTGTCACCCCGGCGCCATGGAGATAATCTTCAAAACCGAGATCGACCAGATCCTCAACTGAAACCAGCCGATAAAGATCGAAATGATAGAGGGGTAGCCGCCCCGCGTAGGGATTCATCAGCGTGTAGGAAGGGCTGGTCACCGGTTCATCCTCCGCGACCTCCAGCCCCCGGGCCAGCCCCTGGGTGAAGCAGGTTTTGCCGGCCCCCAGTTCACCATGCAGCAGCACCACCGAGGAGGGGCCGAGCAAACGCCCCAGGACCTCCCCCAGTTCCCGGGTCCGCTCCGGTGAGGTCGTCTCTAGCGTCCAGGTGTGCACGGATCAGGAACGCATAGAGCGGATGATGTCAAAACGCGCGACTACCCCGAGCAGCTTCTCGCCATCGACCACCGGGATAAGATGCACCGAACGATCGACCATCAGCCCGGCGATGTCGGCGACCGGTGTATCGAGGGAGCAGGTGGTGACCTCACGGGAACAGATCTCACCGACCTTGCGGGCGGTTATCTTTTTCACCTCTTCCTGAAATGTCTTTTCGCTTTCCAGATAGAAGACCCAATCGAAAATGGAAATAACCGTGGGGATATGCAGGGGCTTGTCCTGCTCGACCAGATCCGTTTCCGTCACCACCCCTTCCAGGCGCCCTTCGCCGTCCACCACCGGCAGGGCGTTGACGTTGTACTGGGCAAAGAGGCGGGCCAGTTCGTCCACTTCGGTCTCGGCGGTGACGGTGTAAACCTGGGTGGTCATGATATCTTTCGCGGTCAGCATGGGATCTCCTCGTTGATTGAATAAATACCGGTAAAAGCTGCCGGCCCTGCCTCAGGAAAGGCGGTCCTCGATTTCCCCGGCGGCCAGAGCGGCACGGGCGGCAGGGAGTTCTCGCAACAGATCGGAAGCAAAGAGCCCAGAGTTGCCTTGGCGCGCGGCGAGACGGTCCCCGGCCAGGGCATGCAGGTAGACCCCGAGGACGGCGGCGGATTCGGCCGTCAGACCCTGGGCCAAAAGTCCGCCGATGATCCCGGTCAGGGCATCCCCCATGCCGCCGCTGGCCATGCCGGGATTGCCGCCGCTATTGATCCGCACCCGGCCGTCAGGCAGGGCGACGACGGTGCGTGCGCCCTTGAGTACCAGCGTCACCCGATAATCCAAGGCGAAACGACGGGCCGCGCCGACCCGGTCGGCCTCGATGTCGGCGACGGAGGTCCCGGTCAGGCGGGACATCTCACCGGGATGGGGGGTGAGAACCGCCTGCAGATCAGGGATATCCCGCAGGAAGCTGGGGTGCGGCCCCAGGGCATTGAGGCCGTCGGCGTCGATGACCATGGGCAGGGGGCACTCGCGCACCAGCTTCCGCACCAGATCCGCCGTTTCCGGGAGCTGACCGAGACCCGGACCGACGGCGAGCGCCTCTTTATCCCGCCACAGGTCGCAAAGCTCCTCCCCTGCCGCCCAGGCCAGGGCGCCGTCAACCTCGGCCAGGGGCGCGGTCATCACCTCGGTGAGTTTGATCGCCATGGCCGGCTGGGCCGAAAGGGGACAACCCAGAGTCACCAGCCCGGCCCCCATGCGCAAGCCGCCTTCGGCGGTCAGCGCCGCCGCGCCGGTTTTGCCCCGGGCGCCGGCCACCACCAGCAGATGGCCGAATGTCCCCTTGTGCCCGGTCGCCGGGCGCTCCGGGAGCAATGGCGCGGCCTCGGCGGCGGTGACGAGGCGGAAGTCATCCTCGCAGGCCGCCAGTAAGGTCGCGGGAATGCCGATATCGAGAATCTCCAAGGTTCCGATCTGAGCCCGCCCGGGATAAAGCGCCTGCCCCAGCTTGGGCGCGGCAAAGGTCAGAGTCAGGTCCGCGCGCACCGCCTTGCCGAGCAGAGATCCATGGGTGGCATCGACACCGGAAGGGATATCCACCGCCACCACCGGCCGCCCGCAAGCGTTGAT
The DNA here is from genome assembly GCA_002423365.1 of Desulfuromonadaceae bacterium UBA6124. GTDB lineage: Bacteria > Desulfobacterota > Desulfuromonadia > Desulfuromonadales > Trichloromonadaceae > Trichloromonas. The sequence goes on from DIVU01000048.1 coordinate 8,339, forward strand.
CCAGTCGATGGCCCGCCCGTAGTGGCCGCGCACCGGGGCGCAGAGACCGGTGCCGAAGAGGGCGTCGACCACCAGACAGGTCGAGCCGAGTTCGTCCAGGGCCGTCAACAGCCGGTGCTCATCGGGCACGAATGCCACCTGGCCACCCATTCGGGTCAAAATATCGAGATTGACGGAAGCATCGCCGACGATCGCCGACGGTTCGGCGAGAACCAAGGTTTGCACTTGCCATCCCCAGTTGAGCAGATGCCGGGCAATGACATAGCCGTCGCCACCGTTGTTCCCTTTCCCCGCCAGAATCAGCACGGGACCGGGGAAAAGTTCGGCATAGCACCGGCACAACCGTTCGGCCGCCCCCCGTCCGGCATTTTCCATGAGGACCACACCGGGCATGCCGAGATCTTCGATGGCTTGGCGGTCGAGTTCACGCATTCGCGCGGCGGTCAACAGTTTCATGGTCGCTCCAGAATCACCGTGGCACTGGCGTAATCGCCCTCGTGACTGTAGGAAAGATGAATCGTAATGATCCCCCGCTCGGCGAGAATTTCCGCGGCACGACCGCTGACGGCCAGTGACGGCTTGCCCAGATCGTCGCGAAGTACCTCCATGTCCTGCCAGCGGATACCTGCGCGCAGCCCCAGTCCGAGGGCCTTGAGAAAAGCTTCCTTAACCGCGAAACGGGCGGCCAGATGGGGGGACGGATCCGGCTTCGGCAGGCAATAGGCCTGTTCCCCCGGGGTGAAGATCCGCTCGATGAGCGCCTGATTGCCCTTTTCGAGAAAACAGCGGAAGCGGGAAGCGCGGCTCAGGTCAGTGCCGACCCCGGCAATCGCCACGACTATTCCCCCGGCCGCACCAATGCGGCCATCTCGCGCACCGCCCGCTCCAGCCCGACCAGGATCGCCCGGGAAATGATGCTGTGGCCGATATTGAATTCGTCGATGCCGCCGAGCGCCACCACATCCTGCACATTCTGGTAGTTGAGCCCGTGGCCGGCATTGACCCCCAGGCCAAGCTTGCCGCCGGCGCGCACCGCCTCCTGGACCTTGATCAGTTCGGCATAGCGCTGGTCATAGCGGCGGGTTTCGCAATAGGTGCCGGTGTGGATCTCGACGGCGTCGCTGCCCAGACGATGGGCTTCCTTGATCTGCTCCAGATCCGGATCAACGAAGAGGCTGACGATGATCCCCTCCTGGCGCAGCGTCTCGATCTGCTTTTTCAGCAACTGGCGATGGCGCAGCACGTCCAGTCCTCCCTCGGTGGTCAGCTCCTCGCGCTTTTCCGGCACCAGAGTGACACAGTCGGGGCGGACCTTGAGGGCGATGGCGAGCATTTCGTCGGTCGCCGCCATTTCCAGATTGAGCCGGGTCTTGATCGTCTGCCGCAGAATGAAGAGGTCGCGATCCTGGATGTGCCGCCGGTCCTCGCGCAGATGAACGGTAATGCTGTCGGCGCCGGCGAGTTCGGCTAGGGCCGCCGCCGTCACCGGATCGGGTTCGTTGGTCCCCCGCGCCTGGCGGACGGTGGCGACATGATCGACATTGACTCCGAGTTGCGCCATGGTTACTTCGCCTCCTTGGTGCCGCCCAGGTGACGCTCGATGGCGTCGCCGATTTCGTGGGCCATTTCGGTAATTTGGTACTTGTCCTGCCCTTCGAGCATGATCCGCAGAAGGGGCTCGGTCCCCGAGTAGCGGATCAGCACCCGCCCCTTGCCGGCCAGCTTCTCCTCGACGGCGTCGATGACCTTTTGCACTTCGGGAATCTGACCGATATCCCGACGTTCCTTGACCCGGACATTGAGCAGCACCTGGGGCAGGGAGATCATCACCTCAGCCAGCTCGGAGAGCCGCTTGCCGCTGCGCTGCATGATCGCCAGCACCTGCAACGCCGAAATCATGCCGTCACCGGTGGTGTTATGATCGAGGAATATCATGTGCCCCGACTGCTCCCCGCCGAGGTTGTAGCCGTGCCGCAGCATCTCCTCGACCACGTAGCGGTCACCGACGGCGGTCTTCACCACCTGGCCGCCGGCCTTTTTCAGGGCGATGTCAAGCCCCATGTTGCTCATCACCGTCGCCACCAGGGTCTTCTTCGCCAGCTGGTTCTTGGCCAGCATGTCTGTGGCGCAGATGGCCATGATGTGGTCGCCGTCGACCTCGTTGCCGAACTCGTCGACGAAAATCACCCGGTCGGCATCGCCGTCGAGCGCGATGCCGAGATGTGCACGGTTCTCCACCACCGCGTCGGCGATTACCTGGGGATGCAGGGAACCGCAGCCGGCGTTGATGTTGGTCCCGTTGGGGGAAATCCCCAGGGGAATGACTTCGGCGCCGAGCTCTTCCAGAACCGCCGGCGCGACCTTGTAGGCGGCGCCGTTGGCGCAGTCGAGGACGATCCGCAAACCCTTGAGATCAAGATCCTTGGGGAAGGCCGCCTTGAGAAAGACGACGTAACGCCCCTTGGCGTCATCAATGCGGAAGGCCTTGCCGACCTCCGAGGCGACCGGGCGCATAGAGTCAATCTTTTTCGAATAGATCAGATCCTCGATCTTCAGTTCGGTCTCGTCCGGCAATTTGAAGCCGGTGCCGTCAAAGAACTTGATGCCGTTGTCCTGGTAGGGGTTATGGGAGGCGGAAATCACCACCCCGGCGTCGGCACGCATGGACGAAGTGATGAAGGCGATCCCCGGAGTCGGCAGCGGCCCCACCAGCAACACATCCACCCCCATCGAGCAGATCCCCGCCACCAGAGCGTTCTCGATCATGTATCCGGAAAGTCGGGTATCCTTGCCGATGACGATCCGGTGCCGGCGTTTTTCATCCTTATCCTTGAAAATATAGGCGGCGGCGCGGCCCAGCTGCATGACGATCTCGGTCGTCATGGGATGGATGTTGGCCACCCCACGCACGCCGTCCGTGCCGAAAAGCTTTTTGCTCATTCCTTCTCTTCTCCTGTCTGCTTCCCTTCAACCACTTCGGGTGCGGGGATTTCCGGTTCCGGCAATTTGACCATAGTGACATGTACCTCGACGGTGCGATCTTCCTTGAGATAAGTGTATCTGCCCCGGTAATCGATAGGGACAATCAGACTAAAACTGTCCCGCACCCCTTCGATTTCCACAGGATCGGTCTCTACCTGGGCAACATTCTTGAGTTCCCCCTCCGCCCCTTCCACCAGCACCTCGGCCGGTGTCAGCTGAATCTCGCGCAGCTCGAAACCGGGGGCGGGAGCGCCGCTGACGACCACCTTGACCGGAACTTTCTTGTCCTTGATCCGTTCCAGTCGGACATCCACGAAAGAGGGGGAAAGGCGGGTGATCTTCAGGGCGCCGGGAAGGTTGAAGAGCTCTTCCAGGCGTTTAAAGGAGGTGACGCCCGGTTGCAACCCCTTCAGGTCGACGGCGATCCCCATATCTTTGGGATCGAGGTTCATCAGGAGCGTCCGCGGTCCGCTGATGCGGACATCGACCTGGCTGGGAATTTCATTGGCCACCATCAGATTGGCCGGCAGATTCTTGATCGCCAGGGGCACCGCGTAGGAAAGCTCCTGCTTCTGCTCGCCCATGACAAAAAACCACAGGATCAGGGCAAAGGCCAGAGACAGCAGCTTGAGAAAGAGATTTTCCGTCAGTCGCCTGAACATGGTCTACCGCTTCTTCTTGGGCTTGCCGTCGCGAGGTTCGAAAAGCCGAGTCAGAACCCGCTTCAGGGAGGTGGAGTCGAGGTCACGGGTGATCCGCCCGCCGACCACCACGGAAATTTTACCGGTCTCCTCCGAAACGACAATAGCCACGGCGTCGACCAGTTCGGTCAGGCCGATGGCAGCGCGATGTCGGGTTCCCAGGGTTTTGCTGATGTCGGGGTTCTGGGAGAGCGGCAAAAAACAACCCGCGCGCTTGATCCGCCCCTGCTGCAGCACCAGGGCGCCGTCGTGAATGGGGGAATAGGGAAGAAAGATCGAGGTGATCAGATCGCTGGAAACCTTGGCGTCGATCTCGACACCGACTTCAAGAAAATCCTTGAGTCCGGTTTCCCGCTCGATGACGATCAGAGCGCCGATCCGTTTGCTGGCCATGTTGACGCAGGCCTTGACCAGCTCGTCCATGACCTCGGTCTCTTCTTTGTAGGAGAGATCGGCGAAAAACGGATTACGTCCGACGTGGATCAGCGCCCGCCGGATGTCGTTCTGGAAGAGCACGACAATGACCAGGATGATCGAGGAGAGGAAGTTGTCGAGAATCCAGTGCAGAGTGTAGAGACCGCTGACCTGGGAGGAGACATANNCATGATCCGGTAGATGACAAAGGCAACCAGGCCGATGTCGAGCAAGTCGAGCAGCCACCGGAAGTTTTTCAGCCCATCAAACAACACCGACATGCCCCACCAGTCCCATCAAAGGGTTTCCGTCGCGGCCCCTCCGCCTTTTACCGCCCAGGCCATCAAAGCCACCTCCCGCGCTGGGGCGACCTCGTGTACCCGATGGATCATCGCCCCTGCCTGGACCCCGAGCGCCACCGTCGCCAAGGTTCCGTAAAGGCGCCGGGAGGGTTCGGATTGATCCAGAACCTTGCCGATAAAACTCTTGCGGGAGGTTCCCAGCAGGAGGGGGCGTCCCAGCGTCCGGAACTCCCCGAGGCGCCGCAGGATCTCCAGATTCCCGGCAACGCCCTTGCCGAAGCCGATGCCCGGGTCGACCGCCAGAGCCTCTTCGGGAATGCCAGCGGCTTCCGCCCGCGCCATCCCCGCCCGCAGATATTCGAGAATCTCCCCGACCAGATCGCGGTACTCAGTGTCGGCCTGCATGGTCGCGGCCACTCCCCGAGTATGCATGAGAAAGAGTCCGGCTCCGGCTTCGGCGACCACCGCCGCCATGGCCGGATCGAAATGCAACCCGCTCACGTCGTTAATGAAATGGGCACCGGCGGCCAGGGCGGCGCGGGCCACGGCGCCTTTGCTGGTATCGACCGAAATCGGACAGGAAGTCTCCCGGCCAAGGGCCTCGACCACCGGAACAACCCGGTCGATTTCCTCCTGCGAGGAAATCTCCGGGGCGCCGGGGCGGGTGCTCTCTCCCCCGACATCGATCAGGTCGACCCCTTGCCGTTCCATCTCGCGCGCCCGCTCCAGGGCGGCGGAAAGGGAAAGGTAGTGGCCACCGTCGGAGAAGGAGTCGGGAGTGACGTTGAGAATCCCCATGATCCGCGGCCGATCCAGTTCCAGCCGCAGTCCTCGACCGTTCAGGAAGGTCGGTGGATGTTCCAGACGCTCGAGCAGAACACTAATCCGTGCAGCTTGCTCGCGCAGGCCAAAAGGCTGCCGGCCGAGACGCTCGACCAGCAGCCTGAGTTGCTTGAGGGAGCCGATCAACAAGACATCGGTCGTGGGAAGCGAACAGGCGACGCTCCCCCGGGCCACGGCCGCATCGCCACCCAGGGAGAGCATTTCTTGCTTGAGGATGTTCGCGGCGGGACAGGGAACGTCGCGGAGCTTGACCAGTCGCCCCACCATTTTTGGCGCCATGCGTGCGATGCCCGCTGGATCGGCGCCGATGCAAAGCAGTTCGCGTCGGGCCTCGTCCTCATCCGTGACCCGCAACAGGCGCGGCGGAACCGGCATCAAACAACCGTTTCGGCGGTGACGCCCTCGGTCGAGGCACCGAATACCAGGGCACGGATTTCCGCGCCATCGAGATTTTCTTTCTCCAGCAGCGCTTCCGCCACGGTAATCAAAGCGGCTTTCTGCTCCTGGAGGATCAGGCGGGTACGCTCGTGATTTTCCTTGACGATGCGCGTGATCTCCTCGTCGATTTCGACAGCGGTGGCTTCGCTGTAATTCTTCATGTGGCCCATGTCGCGTCCAAGGAAGACTTCCCCTTCCTTCTCGCCGAAAGCCAAGGGTCCGAGCTTCTCGCTCATGCCCCATTCGCAGACCATCTTGCGGGCGATGGCGGTGGCCCGCTCGATGTCATTGCTCGCGCCGCTGGTAATACTCGAGAAGATGATCTCCTCGGCGACCCGGCCGCCGAGCAGGGTACAGATGCGGATATGCAGACCGTCCCGAGTTTCGTTGTATTTTTCCTGCTCCGGCAGATACATGGTGACCCCCATGGCACGGCCGCGGGGGATGATCGATACCTTGTGCACCGGATCGGCGCCGGGGATGAAGAGCGCCACCAGGGCGTGGCCGGCCTCGTGGTAAGCGGTAACCTTCTTCTCCTCCTCGGTGATGACCATGGAACGCCGCTCGGCCCCCATCATCACCTTGTCCTTGGCCGACTCCAGATCCTCCATATTGACCTGGGACTTGTTGGCGCGAGCGGCCAGCAGGGCCGCCTCGTTGACCAGGTTGGCAAGATCGGCACCGG
>DIVU01000276.1 GCA_002423365.1 Desulfuromonadaceae bacterium UBA6124
GGATCGCCTCATGGGCTTCCTGGGCGTTTTTCGCCTTGCTCTTGTAAACCCGGGGCTGGTCCAGCGCATATTCCTTGCCGAAGCGTTGGCTGATGATTTCGCGGGCCTCGTTGGTGGCGACCGTCGACAGGGCCACCGAGTCGGTACGCATATAGGTGATCAGACCGACGGAACCCTGGCCGATGTCGATCCCCTCGTAAAGCTTCTGCGCCGTGGACATGGTCTTGCGCGCCGAAAAGCCGAGCTTGCGGCTCGCTTCCTGTTGCAGGGTGCTGGTGGTGAAGGGGGCCGCCGGGTTGCGTTTTTTCTCCTTGCGCACCAGGGAGGAAACCCGGAAATCCTCTTTGGCGATTTCCGTGACCAGATTCTGGGCGGTCGTTTCGTCGCCGATCTCCAGTTTGTCCAGCCGCTTGCCGTCGACGGTGAAGAGCCGCGCCTTGAAATCCTGCCCGCTAACGGCGCGCAGCAGGGCGTCGATGGTCCAATATTCCTGGGGAAGGAAGGCGGCGATCTCTTTTTCCCGTTCGCAGATCAGGCGCAGGGCCACCGACTGCACCCGGCCGGCGGAGAGACCGTAGCGGATCTTCTTCCAGAGGAAGGGAGAGAGATTGAAGCCGACAAGATAATCGAGGATCGAACGGGCCTGCTGGGCGTCGACCAGATCCCGCGCGATCTGACGGGGTTCGCTCATCGCCTTGAGGATGGCGTCCTTGGTGATCTCGTGAAAGGTGACGCGTTTGACAATCGGTTTGCTTCCCTGCTCGTCGATGCCGAGGGCTTCGAGCAGATGCCAGGCGATAGCCTCCCCTTCGCGGTCAAGGTCGGTGGCGAGGATCAGTTCGTCGCTCCCCTGTACTTCCTTTTTCAGCAGGTCGAGCTGTTTCTTGCTCTCCGGCAGGACATGATATTTGGGTTCGAAGTCATGGGCGACATCCACCGACCCCTGCTTGCTCGGCAGGGCGCGGACGTGACCGTAGGAGGCGAGGACCTTAAAGCCCTTGCCGAGAAATTTTTCGATGGTTTTCGCCTTGGCGGGAGACTCGACGATGACCAGTGATTTTGCCATGAATGCCTCGGTTCGGTTAAAAGCAAAAAGGCTGCGGGGGTCCGCAGCCTGGAAACAGTCTTTTTTCAGTGGAACATCCGTCCCCAGTCGTCCTCCATGAAACAATCGACTTCCCGGTGCCAGTCCCGGGTGTTTCGGGAAAAGAGGACAAGGGCCGCAAGCGCCTTTATCTCATTGAGGGAAACATCGTCCTCGGCGATCTGCAGGGCGCGTTCGATGATCTCTTCCTCGGCTTCGTCATCGACGATGCCCAGGGCGCGCAGGCGGATGAGAAAGCCCCTGGCCTCGGTGGACAGCCCCCAGGTTTCCTCCAGGGTGAAGACCCGGTGGGTCGGAAGGTGCAGCGGGGAGGCGGCGGATGAAGACGTTTGCAGGTTGAGATCTTCCATCCAGCGAAAGGCGGCGTCGATTTCCGCGGCGTCGAAGCCTTCGGCCATCAATCCTTCAACAATGTCGCTTTCGGTGAGTTGCGTGCTGTCGGCCATGACATACTGGGCGATGATGCTCACGATAGCCAGAACCCGCTCTCTCAAGATGTCTCCTGCGGCAAGTGGTTCGTTGTCGATTTCAGGCTTCCCGGCCGCGTAGATAGCGCATTCCGGGCAACTGTTCAACCCCCCCCTGGAGTTCCAAGTGCAACAAAATAGCGGAAAGCTCCATGGGTGTCAAGCCGGTTTTCCGTGCCAATTCGTCGATATGGAGCGGTTCCCGGCCGAGGTTCCGGTAGACGGCGAGGGCCGTTCCCGAGAGCTTTTCCAGGAGGGAATCTTCCTTCCGGCGCTGGCCCCGGGAGGGGGTTCCCGGCCAGAGGACTTCGAGGATGTCGGTGGGTTCGGTCACCAGATGGGCCCCCTCTTTGAGCAGACGATTGACCCCGCCGCTGGTTTCGGCGTAGACCGGCCCGGGTACAGCGAAGACCTCCCGCCCCTGTTCCAGGGCGAAGTCGGCGGTGATCAGCGAACCGCTCCCCTCGGCCGCCTCGACGATCAGCACCCCCTGGGCGAGGCCACTGATGATGCGGTTACGAGCGGGGAAATGCCCGGCCAACGGGGCCGTTCCGGGGGGATATTCGGAGAGCAGCGCCCCTTCTTCGGCGATGCGCTGGAAGAGTCGGCGGTTCTCGGGGGGATAGACCTGATCGATGCCGCAGCCGAGTACGGCGACGGTTTGCCCCGACTCGCGCAGGGCCCCTTCGTGGGCCGCCGTATCGATGCCACGGGCCAGGCCGCTGACTATGGCAATCCCGCGCGCGGCGAGCTCGGCGCAGATTTCGTCGGTGAGGCGTCGTCCGGCGGTCGTTGCCTGGCGGGCGCCGACCACCGCCAGGGCCGGCTGATCAGTGAGGCGGCCGCGCAGGTAGAGCAGGGCAGGCGGATCGGGGAGTTGGCGCAGCAGCGGGGGATAATCCGCCTCATCCCAGAAGCTGATGAGGCGCACGCCTTCGCGCTCCAGCAGATCCTCGGCCTGGCGCAGAAGCGGGGCATCGGCGCCAGGCAGGGCTTCGGCCACCGCCGGCCGGATCCCCGCCCGACGGGTCCAGTCCCGGGGGGTGGCGGCGAGAATAACCTCGGGGGAGGCGAAGGCAGCCATCAGCCGGTTCAGCCCGACGCGCCCCAATCCCCGGGTGAGATGCAGGCGCAGCCAGGCGCGTTCCACAGCCGTTGGCATCCGTTCCTCCAGGTACTCGACAAAAGAAAGAAGGATTGAAGCCCCTTCAATCCTTCTTTCTTGTCTCATTCAATTCGTTTCCGCTCTATTCCATAACCGTCGACATGCGATCCCCCCGGTAGAGGGGTTCGGCGATTTTCAGCACCAGCGCGGAGGCGGCGCGGGGATGGGTCTCGATAACTACGGCCGCGCCGAGGAGGACATCGGGGAGTTTGAGCCCCGAGGTGTTCAGCCCCATGGCCGAGGCGTCCCGGGGGCGGGTGATGTTGAGCAGATTGCCGACCTGCAGGCCGTCGTCGCTGCCGAGATCGAGATAGACGATGTCGTACTGGCTGATGGCGAGTTTGCTGTCGTGGGCTTCGATCAGGGTGCCGGTCAGCGCGAGGTTCGCCCGCTTCAGGTCGATGGATGCCGGGGCCGGCTGGTAGGGCCGCAGCCGGGCGCCGCGCTCGATCTCTTGGTAGGCCTTGTCGATCTCCCCCGTCGCCACTTCTTCATTGACGGTAAGGATGCGTACCGTCCCGATATCCTCGACCAGATAGCCGACCTTTCGGCCGGTCTGGGGATGAGTGACCGGCTCGCCGACANNTCCAGGTTTTTGATGTCGAGGAAGACCGTTTCGCCGCTGGCGATGAGCAGGCGGTTGTCGGTGGTGTCGACCAGGGTGCCGGCGGCGTTGAACTCCTCTTCGCTGACGAAGCCGCGGCCCCCTTTCTGGATGGTGATGGTTGTTGCCTCGACCGGTTCCGGCACGGGCGCCGGCTCGGTGGTTTCCGACGCGGTTTCGGCGACCGGCACCAGTTGCACGTGGCCGTCGTAGATGGTGATTTCCTGGCCGGGGTAGATCAGGTGGGGATTAGTCAGATCCGGGTTGTTCGACCACAGGCTCGGCCAATAGTAGGGGTCCTTAAGGAACCGTTGGGAAATTCCCCAGAGGGTGTCCCCCTTCTTGATAACGTAGGTCTGGATTTCCCCCTGGGCGAAAGCGAGCAGGGGCCAAAGAAGCAGGGCGAGCAGCAGCGTGGGTTTGACGAGGCGCATGAAATTCCCCCAGGTTGAGGTGTGACGAAAATCAGTTCTGGTTCAGGCTTTGCGCCGCCCGGCTCTCCGGATAGCGAATGCTCAGGGCCTGCAACGCGGCCTCGGCATGTTGCGTATTGCCCAGCTGTTTCAGGGCGGCGGACATTTTGAGCAAGGCGTCGGGGGCTTTGCGCCCTTTTGGGTGGTTTTCCACCGCGCGTTTGAAGGCCGCGACCGCCTCTTCGTAGCGTTGCTGGCTGTAGAAGCATTCTCCGAGCCAATATTCGGCGTGACCGGCATATTCATGCTCGGGATATTGCCGCAGGAAGTTCTGAAAGCCGTCGACCCCTCGCGCGAAGCGTCCGGCGGCGTAGTGGGAAAAAGACTGCCGGTAGAGATCAGCGGCGCTGCCCGACTCCTCTTTACCTGCGGGCGAGGACGCGATCGTCGCGGGGGAAGACGTCATTTCCCCTGCGGAGGTGACCATTTTGGTTGCCTCTTCCGGTGCGGAGGCGAGAGCTCGGTCTTCCTGGGCCTGCAACCGCTCTTCGAGACTCGCCAATTTGGTATCCTGCCCGTCGACGCGCTCGGCCAGCCGCTGTTGTTCCTGGCGCAAGGTAGCAAGATCCCCCTCGATTGGAGTGAGATCGACGGTCGGACGGGGAGCGAGACAGCCGGTCAGCCCGGTCAGAAGAAGTCCTGAGAAAAGCAGGATGCCGAGAAGGCGGCGCATGGGGTTTCCCTCCATATAAAAAAATCGCGTAGCCGCGAACTAACAGCTAAAAAATATAAATTTTTTAAGCCCTTGTCAAGGTCGAACGGATTTTCACAGCCGCCGTCGGCTGGACAGGTCCTTGCCATTTTTCACGGATTTTGTGTTATTCTCCGGGCATTTCTCACAAAAGGATGAAAGAGAACATGTCTCTCCCCGAACTGCTGGCTCCCGCCGGCGAGCCGGAAAAACTCCGGGTGGCCTTCGACTACGGGGCCGATGCCGCCTATCTCGGCGGCGAAGATTTTGGCCTGCGCGCTCCCGCGGGTAAATTCGACCTCGATGCCCTGGCCCGCGCCCGGGAGCTGGCGCAGCGACTGGGCAAGCGCCTCTATCTGACCCTCAACGCCTACCTGCGCCAAGCGGATCTGCCTCGGCTGCAAGCCTATCTCGAAGCCCTCAAGCCTCTCGATTTCGACGCCTACATCGTCGCCGACCCCGGTGTTCTCGCCCTGGTTCGGCAACTCGATCCGCACCGGGAAATCCATCTTTCGACCCAGGCTAATACCACCAATGGCGCGGCGGCGCGTTTCTGGGCGGCGGCGGGAGCGCGGCGGATCAACCTCGCCCGGGAATTGTCTCTGGAGGAGATCGCCGCCATCCACCGGGAGACGGAGGTGGAACTGGAGGTCTTCGTCCATGGCGCGATGTGCGTCGCCTATTCCGGGCGCTGTCTGCTTTCCGCCGCCATGACCGGTCGCAGCGCCAATCAGGGGGCCTGCGCCCACCCCTGCCGCTGGCGCTACGCCCTGGTCGAGGAGACCCGCCCCGGGGAATATTTCCCCATCGAGGAGGATGACCGGGGCTCCTATCTGCTCAACAGCCGCGATCTCTGCCTGATCGAGCATCTGCCCGCGCTTATCCAGGCCGGGGTCCACAGCCTGAAAATCGAAGGGCGGATGAAGACGGTCTACTATCTGGCGGCGGTCACCCGGGTCTATCGGGCCGCCCTCGATCGCTACCGGGACGATCCGTCAAACTACCGCTGCGATCCTCTCTGGCTTGAGGAACTGGAAAAAGTCAGCCATCGGCCTTACGACACCGGCTTTCTCTTTGGCGGCGCTGAGGCGCGGGTGCACACCGCCGACTCCAAATATCGCCGCACCTACGATTTCGTCGGCGTGGTGCGCGAACTTTTCGCCGACGGCCGAGCGCTGGTGGAAGGACGCAACCGTTTCTTCCCGGGGGAGACCCTGGAACTGATCGGTCCGGGCATGCGCCAGGGATGTTTCACCGTCGGCGAACTGCAAAGCGAAACGGGGGGAGCCCTGGCCGTCGGCCAGCCGAAC
>DIVU01000011.1:0-33519 GCA_002423365.1 Desulfuromonadaceae bacterium UBA6124
TCACCTACCACTGTCGAACCCGGGAGAAGAATTTTGGCCCCATCTGAATCGATAAATTCGATAACGGTGGGTTCGATTCACGATGACGAATCCAACCTTGAGATTCTTGATGGTTGTATCGATATTCTCCCCTCAATTGAACTTCCCTCACCACTTTCACCTTATGGGCATGGTTTCGCCTCTTCGATAAAACCGGAGATAGTTGTTCCCGGTGGCCGCCAAATTTTCACGTATAACGGAAACGGAGAGTACGGCCTTCCTGCGCTATTACTGCGATCTGGGCAAAAAGTTGCTGCGGTTCCGGTTATGGTGGGCGACAGAACCCGGACTATCTACACTTGCGGCACAAGTAACGCGAATGCGCTTGCAGCACGAGGCGCGTCCTTTATCCACGATGCTGTAATGGAGGTTCTTGAGGAACAAGGGTTAGATGACCCTAATTCCTCGATCGCTGCTCTGATAAAGGCATTGATTGTCCACGGCGCGTCGTGGGGTGAAGCAGCCAAGATTATCGAAACTACCATTTTGAAAGGCCGCCACGGGCTTGAAGTGAAGAAGGAGGTTGCTCGCTGTCTCGGTTATGGGCGCCCCGATTTTACTAAATCGATCGAATGCACCGCCACAAGAGCAACAGCTATTGGATACGGTGTCATCTCCAAGGATCAGAGGCATGAATATAGGTTACCGCTTCCCATGAGCCTGAGTGGCCTTGATTGCTGGAGGAGATTGACCATCACTTTGGCCTGGCTCTCTCCAATTAGTGTGGACAATCGTAAATACAGGAAAGCTGCACTCGCATTTGAGCCTACGGAACCAGCAACTGTTATCGGGGGAAATAGAGTTGATGCACAATGGCAACAAGTGAGAAATGGGACGTTACAGCATGAGATTATCGAAGGAGCGGAAGTACGCACGTTTCAGGATCATGAATACCTCGTGATCCCGGTACAGTGTCGTGAGGATGCGGGACCACTTGACGTTGAGGTGCCGTATGGACTAGCGGTTTCATTAGAAGTTAAAGACGAAGTTGAGATTCCGCTGTATGAGCAGATTAGGGAATCGATTGAGATTTCTGTGCGTGAGACAGTTAGAGAAGTGTGACTTGCTCGCTGCAGGTTGCATTTAGGCCATATCAAATGTCGGTCGGGAAGCCCATCCTTCCCATTAACCTGCCCTCCGGATTTTGAACCAACTTGAAAGAGAGTCCTCCGCGGATTGAACTTGCACGCGGTCATTGATGGGTGGGTTCGTGCTATAAACATAGTAATCGATCGAATTATGGATCCCCGGAATGGGTGATTCCGTGAACACGAAGCCACTGCTGGGCTGCATCGCGGACGACTTCACCGGCGGCACCGACCTTGCCGGCATGCTGGTCAAGGCCGGCATGCGCACGGTGCAGATGATCGGCGTGCCGCAAGGCCCGATTCCCGGCGACATCGACGCCGTGGTGATCGCCCTCAAAATCCGCACCTGCCCGGTCGATCAGGCCGTCGCCGAATCGCTCGCCGCCCTCGACTGGCTGCGGCGGGCCGGCTGCCGGCAACACTACTTCAAGTACTGCTCGACCTTCGACTCCACCCCGCGCGGAAACATCGGCCCGGTGGCCGAGGCGTTGATGCGGGCGCTGGGCGCACCCTTCACCATCGCCTGCCCGGCCTTCCCCGCCAATGGACGCACCGTCTACAAGGGGCACCTGTTCGTCGGCGACGCGCTGCTTTCCGATTCCGGCATGCGCCACCACCCGTTGACCCCGATGACCGACGCCAACCTGGTGCGCGTGCTCCAACAGCAGGTGAAGGGCAAGGTCGGCCTCCTCGAGGCCTCCGTCGTGGCCCGGGGGCCGCAGGCGATCCGTGCCCGCTTCGATGCGCTGCTTGGTGAGGGCTGCAATTTCGCCGTGGTCGACGCGCTGTCCGACGCCGACCTCATGGCCATCGGCGCCGCCTGCGCCGACATGCCGCTGGTGACGGCCGGCTCCGGGGTCGCCCTGGGGCTGCCGCGGAACTTCCACCGGGCCGGCCTGCTCGCCGAAACGGAAGGGACCGCGGCGCTGCCCGTCGCCGGCGGCTTGCGCGCGGTCGTCTCGGGCAGCTGCTCGATCGCGACGCAGGGGCAGGTGGCGGCGATGCGGGAAAAGCATCCGGCGTTCCGCGTCGATCCCTTCGAGCTCGCGAGCGGCCGCGACGTCGTGGGCGAAGCGCTGGCGTGGGCGGAGAGCCGCCTCGGCGCCGAGCCCGTGCTCGTCTACGCCACGGACACGCCCGAGTCGGTCCAGGCCGCGCAGGCCCGGCTGGGCGCCGAGAAGGCCGGTGGCCTTGTGGAAGAGGCGCTGGCGGCCGTCGCCCGCGGGCTGGTGGAAATGGGCGTCGGCCAGCTGATCGTCGCCGGCGGCGAGACCTCCGGCGCGGTGGTCAAGGCGCTCGGGATCGCGGGGCTGCGCATCGGCCCCGAGATCGATCCCGGCGTGCCCTGGACGGCGGCGCTCGGCGGCGGGAAGCCGCTCTTGCTGGCCCTTAAATCCGGGAACTTCGGCACGCCCGATTTCTTCCTCAAGGCATGGGGGAAACTCACGTGACGAAAGAGAACAGTCTGCGGGAAGAAATCGTCGCGTTCGGCCGTTCGATGTTCGAGCGGGGCTTGACCGCCGGCAGCAGCGGCAACATCAGCGCGCGCGTCGACGACGGCTGGCTGCTGACGCCCACCAACGCCTGCCTCGGCCGGCTCGATCCGGCGCGCCTCGCCAAGCTCGACCGGGAAGGGCGCCATGTCTCCGGCGACGCGCCGTCGAAGGAAGCCTTCCTGCACCGGTCGATGTACGAGGAACGCAGCGGCGCCGGCGCCATCGTGCATCTGCACTCGACGCATTCCGCCGCCGTGTCCTGCATGGACGGGCTCGACCCCGCCGACTGCCTGCCGCCGCTGACAGCCTACTACGTGATGAAGATCGGCCGCCTGCCGCTGATCCCGTACCACCGTCCCGGCGATCCGGCGCTGGGGCCGGCCATTCGCGGGCTGGCAGGGAAGCACAGCGCCGTGCTGCTCGCCAACCACGGACCCGTGGTCTCCGGCACTACGCTCGAGGCCGCCGTCTACGCGACCGAGGAGCTCGAGGAAACCGCCAAGCTGTTCCTGCTGCTGCGCGGCGTGCCCACCCGGCATCTGGACCGCGCGCAGATCGCCGAGTTGAAGGCCGCCTTCAAGCTCGATATCTGAAAGGAGCCGCCGTGCCCAGATTCGCCGCCAACCTGTCCATGATGTTCGGCGAGGTCGCCTTCCCGCTGCGTTTCGAGGCCGCGGCGAAAGCGGGCTTCACGGCCGTCGAGTTCCTCTTCCCATACGACTTCGCGCCGGCCGACGTCGCCGGATGGCTCGCCGGTAACGGACTGCGCAACGTGCTGTTCAACATGCCGCCGGGAGACTGGGCCGCCGGCGAGCGCGGCATCGCCTCGCTCCCCGGCCGCGAGCGGGAGTTCCGCGACGGGGTGGCGCTCGCCCTCCGATACGCGGAGGCGCTCGGCACGCCCTGCATCCACGCCATGGCCGGGCTTCTGCCGGCCGGCGCCGACCGCGCGCGGCACCGCGCCGTGTTCGTGGACAACCTGCGCCACGCCGCCGCCGAGCTGGGAAAAGCCGGGCTCACGCTGCTGATCGAGCCGATCAATACCCGCGACATCCCCGGCTACTTCCTCAACACCCAGGCCGAGGCCCACGCCATCCGCGAGGAAGTGGGGGCACCCAACCTTAAAGTCCAGATGGACTTCTACCACGTGCAGATCGTCGAAGGCGACATCGCCATGACGTTCCGCAAATACCGCGAGCACATCGGCCACATCCAGATCGCCTCGGTGCCCGAGCGCAACGAGCCCGACGACGGCGAGGTCGATTACCGCTACCTGTTCCGCCTGCTCGACGAGCTCGGCTACGCCGGATGGGTCGGCTGCGAATACCGGCCGCGCGGCAGGACCGAGGAGGGCTTAAGCTGGCTGAAGACACTGGTTTCCGGGAGGACGCCATGAAGGTACTGGTCACCGGAGGCGCCGGCTTTCTCGGCAAACGCCTGACAACGCGGCTCCTGGCCCGCCCCGACATCGACGAGATCGTGTTGCTGGACATGGCGCCGGCGAAGGGCCTTTCCGATCCGCGCCTCCGCATCGTGGCCGGCGACATCGCGGACCCGGCACTGATGGGGAGGCTGATCGACGGGAAGACGGCGGGCGTCTTCCACCTCGCCGCCGTCCTCAGCGGCCAGTCCGAGTCCGACTTCGACCTCGGCATGCGCATCAACGTGGACGCGTCGCGCCTGCTGCTCGAAACCTGCCGCAAGCGCGGGAACAGGCCGCGCGTGGTGTTCACCAGTTCCGTCGCCGTCTACGGCGGCGACCTGCCCGACGTCGTGACGGACGACCTGGCGCTGCGGCCGGCCTCGTCCTACGGCACGGAGAAGGCCATCGCCGAGCTGCTGCTTTCCGACTACAGCCGCCGCGGCTTCGTCGACGGCCGCGTGATGCGCCTGCCGACGGTGAGCGTGCGGCCTGGCCTTCCCAACAGCGCCGCCTCGTCCTTCGCCAGCGGCATCATCCGCGAGCCGCTGAACGGCGTGGACGCCGTCTGCCCGGTGGCGCCCGAAACTCGGCTGTGGCTGCTGTCGCCGCGCCGCGCCGCCGAATGCCTGGCTCACGGTTTCGACCTGGACGCCGATGCGCTCGGCGGTCAGCGCGCCGTCAACCTGCCCGGCATCACGGTGACGGCGGGCGAAATGGTGGAAGCCTTGCGCCGCGTCGCCGGGGAGGAAACGGCCTCGCGCGTGCGTTGGGAGCGCGACCCGGCGATCGAACGCATCGTCGGCACCTGGCCCGGCGCCTGGGACACGACGCGGGCCGAGGCCCTGGGTTTCAAGGGAGACGCGAACTTCGAGCAGGTCGTCCGCGCCTATATGGAGGACGACTTGCGGCGCTAAACGTCGGTTGCGGGAGGAGAACATGGCACAAGCGGTCGCATTCGTCGGAACAGGCAGCATGGGCGGCCCGATGGCGATGAACCTGGTCAAGGCCGGGTTCGATGTCACGGCGTACAACCGCACACCCGAAAAGCTGGCGGCGCTAAAGCAGGCAGGCGCCCGAACGGCCGACCGGCCCGCCGCCGCCGTCACGCCCGGCGGCATCGTCGTCACCATGGTCAGCAACGACCAGGTGTTGAAGGAACTCGTCGCCGGCGCCGGCGGCGTCGCCGCGGCCCTGGGCGCCGGCACCCACGTCTCGATGAGCACGATTTCTCCCGACACCTCGCGCGAACTGGCGAGGCTGCACTCGGACCATGGCGGCCGCTACCTGGCCGCGCCCGTCTTCGGCCGTCCGGAAGCCGCGGCGGCGGCGAAGCTCTGGATCTGCCAGTCCGGCGCGACGCAGGCCAAGGAGGCGGCCCGCCCGCTGCTGGAGGCGATGGGGCAGTCGGTGCGCGATTTCGGCGAGGATCCCGGCGCGGCGAACCTCGTCAAGCTTTGCGGCAACTTCATGATCCTGTCCGCCGTCGAAGCGATGGCCGAAGCGTTCGCCCTGGCCGAGAAGAACGGCATCGACCGCGCGGCGGTGGCCGCCTTCTTCGGCGAAACCCTGTTCGGCTGTCCGATCTACCAGAATTATGGCCGCATCATCGCCAACCGGTCTTTCGAGCCGGCCGGCTTCCAGCTCGCGTTGGGAATGAAAGACGTCAACCTGGTGCAGGGAGCCGCCGGATCGGCGGAAATGTCGTTGCCGTTAGCCGAGCTGCTCCACGAACGGCTGGCCGAATCCCTCGCGAAAGGCCGCGGCCAAATGGACTGGACGGCGATCGAATTGATCGTCGCCGAGGCGGCAGGATTGCGCTGAGTAACAATTTCAGAAACCCGTTCCTGCGTTTAGGTGCAAAGTCTCCATTGGATGAATTTTCCCGTTTACAGATTGGAAACCGCCTGCTAGGGTATGCCCAACATGTCAGACATCTGATGTATGGCGCGGAGGGCGCGGACGCTTATGGATATCGACACCGGCAGGATCGCTGATTTCGCGCGCAGGATCCGAAAGGATATCGTCGAGATGGTGTACCTGGCCAAGGACGGTCATCCCGGGCCCGCGCTGTCCATCACCGACATCGTCGCCACCCTGTACGATTCCGTGCTCCGCATCGATCCCGGGAATCCCCGGTGGGACGGCCGGGACCGCCTCATCCTCTCCAAGGGGCACTCCTGCACCGCGGTATATTCCGCCCTCGCCCGGAAAGGGTATTTCAGCCCGTCGATCCTGCCCGAGCTCCGGGCGCTCGGCTCCATCCTGCAGGGCCACCCGGTCATGGACAAGACCCCCGGGATCGACATGACCTCCGGTTCGCTCGGCAACGGCCTGTCCATCGGCGTCGGCATGGCGCTAGCGTCGGCCTATACGAAGAAGGGCTTCGACGTGTTCGTGATCACGGGCGACGGAGAGCTCCAGGAAGGCATCGTGTGGGAAGGCGCGCTCTCCGCGGCGAAGTACCGTCTCGGCCGGCTCATCGTCTTCGTCGACCGGAACGGATGGCAGAGCGGCTCCACCTGCGACGAGGTGGGAGGCCGCTGCCCGATCCTGCCGAGGTTCGAGGCCTTCGGCTGGCATTGCCAGGAGATCGACGGGCACGACATCCGCGCCATCGCTTCGGCGGTGGAGGCCGCGAGGAAGGAAACGGGCAGGCCTTCCGCGATCATCGCCGACACCGTGAAGGGCAAGGGAGTGCCTTTCATGGAAAACGACAATTCGTGGCACAAGCGGGTCCCGACGAAGGAACAGTACGAAGAAGCGATGAGCGTCCTTTCGGAGCGTGCGACATGATGGAATTCAAGGGCAGCAGGGAAGCATTCGTCGCGGCACTCGTGGAAATCGCCGAAAAGGACCCGCGCGTCGTGTTCATTTCGGCCGATTCGCTGAAGGCCGCGAGGGCGACCACCTTCGCGGACCGGTTCCCCGACCGCTATTTCGAGGCGGGCCTCGCGGAACAGAACGCGGTGGCGATCGCCGCCGGACTTGCCGCGTGCGGGCTGAAACCCTACGTGATCACCTACGGCGGCTTCATCACGATGCGGGCCTGCGAGCAGGTGAGGACCTTCTGCGCCTATCCCGAGCTCGACGTCACCTTCGCCGGCCTCAACGGCGGCCTCATCGGCGGCGAGCGCGAGGGGGTCACGCACCAGTCGATCGAGGACGTGGGCATCATGCGCACGATCCCCGGCATCACGGTGTTCGAACCCGCCGACGCCGCCGAAACCTACGCCCTGGCGAAGGCCGCCGCGGGCATCCGGGGACCGGTGTACTTCCGGCTCGGAAGCGGCAGGGAACCGGACGTGTTTCCCGCGGGCATCGATGTCGAGGTCGGCAAGCTGCGCAAGGTCATGGACTACGGCGCGGATGTGGCCCTCATCTCCACGGGATTCGTCCTGGACCGCGTGATCGGAGCCGCGGAGATCCTGAAAAAAGAGGGGATCGGGGCCGTGGTGGCCTCCGTGCACGCGGTGAAGCCGCTCGATGCGGACGGGATCGTCGGCCTGCTCTCGTCATGCAAGGCGGCGGTCACCGTGGAGGACCACAACGTGGTCGGGGGACTCGGCAGCGCCGTCGCCGAACTCGCGGCGGATCGGTGCCCGACCCGCATCGCCCGCCTGGGCATCCAGGACCGGTTTCCGGAATCCGGCCCCGCGAGCGAGCTCGCGGACAAATACGGATTATCGGCGGCTTCGATCGCGGACGCGGCGAGGAAGCTCGTGGCCGCCAAACCGGCCTGACGCCGCGCGGGGCGCACCCGCGCCCCGCTTGTCGAAATCGGGGATCGAATCGTCGATCCCGAAGATCACCGGACACCGGACGGAGTCCGTAACCTGGCAGGAAAGGAGACTTAAGATGAAAAGGATCCTCGTGCTTCTCCTGGCAATGGCCGTCGTCGTCCCCGCGTACGCCGCCGATTCCGATTTCAAGGCGAACTACAAGGTCACGATGACGCAGAGCGCTACCCACCCCTACGGCGTCGGCGCCGCCAGGCTCGGCGACCTCATCAAGGAAAGGACCAACGGCCGCATCACCCTCACCCTGTACACCGACAGCCAGCTCGCCAAGGGCGAGCAGGAAATGCTCCAGGCGCTCCAGATGGGAACGATCGACATCTACGTCGGCTCCACCGGGCCCGTCGGGAATTTCAGCCCGTCCATGAACATACTGGACATCCCCTTCCTCTTCCGCGACTTCCAGCATGTCGACAAGGTCCTGGACGGTCCCATCGGCAGGCAGCTGCTCACCGACCTCGAGAAGAACCAGCTCAAGGGCCTCGCGTTCTGGGAGAACGGGTTCCGCAACCTGACCAACAGCCGCGCCCCGATCCGGACCCCCGACCAGGCCAAGGGGCTCAAGCTCCGCACAATGGAGAACAAGGTCCACATGGCGGCGTTCAAGGCGGCCGGCCTCTCTCCCACCCCGATGGCCTGGGCCGAGGTCTATCCCGCCCTCGAGCAGAAGGTGATCGACGCGGAGGAAAACCCCATCGCCGTCATCTATTCCTCGAAGATCAACGAAGTGCAGAAGTACTTGAGCCTCACCGGCCACGTGTATTCCCCGGCGCCCGTCATCTTCAGCATGATGAAGTGGAACCGTATCCCGAAGGCCGACCAGGAGATCATCCAGAAGGCCGCCCTGGAAGTCGCGGTGTTCCAGCGCAAACTGAACCGCGACGCCGAAGCGGCCAAGATCAAGGAAATGGAGTCCAAGGGCATGGTCGTCGTCCGCGACGTGGACAAGCCGGCGTGGCAGGCGGCGATGAAGCCCGCCATGGCCGACTTCGAGAAGCAGTTCGGCAAGGACAAGATCGCCGCCATCATCAATACCAAATAGGGACGTTGGGGGGGCCGCCGTTCCCGACGGGCGCGGCGGCCCTCCAGTCCTGTACGGGCGACCCGCGGGAGCCAGGCGAATGGGAATCCTGACCAAGATCAACGCGGTGCTGGAAAAGCTCGCCGAGGCGCTCACGATCGCGTTCCTTGGCGGAATCGCGATCGTCGTGCCGCTGGAAGTGTTCAACCGCTACATCACCGGCAACATGTTCACCTGGTCCACCGAGTTCTGCCAGTACGCCTTCGTCTGGGCGTCCATGATGGGAGCCGCGGCGGGCTTGCGGAAAGGCGGCCAGGTGGCGATCACCTCGCTCAAGGACAGGCTCGAGAAGGTCTCTGCCGGAGCGACCCGGGCCCTGCAGGCCGTCATATACGTCATCATGCTCGTGTTCCTCGCGTTGATGACCTGGTACGGGATCGTGCAGGTCATCACCAACTACACGCAGAAAACGTCCACTATTGGCATCCCGATGAGCTACCCCTACGCCGCGCTGCCATTGGGTTTCGTCATCATGTTCATGGTGACCCTCGAAATGCTGATCGGGCTGGGCGACGGCGAGAAAGCCGGCGGTAACTGACGATGCCGCTCATAATCTTCGGGATATCGTTCGTGGTCCTGCTGGCGCTCGGCGTGCCGGTTTCGATCGGGCTGGGCGGCGCGGCCATGGCGTACGTGTTCACGCTGGGCGACCTGTCGCCCACGATGCTCGTCATGACGACCTTCAGCGGCATGACCGCCTACCCGCTGCTCGCGATCCCGCTTTTCATCCTGGGCGGCAACATAATGAGCGCGGGCGGCCTTACCAAGGACCTCGTCGGGTTCACGCGGAAACTGCTGGGGTCCGTGTCGGGCGGCCTGGGCCTGGCCACGGTCTTCGCCAGCGCGATCTTCGCCGCCATCTCCGGCGCCGCGGTGGCGACCGTCGTCGCCATCGGCATGATCATGCTTCCCGCGATGAAGCAGGCCGGCTACGACGAGGAGGTGTCCGCGGGCGTCACCGCCACGGCCTCCTGCATGGGCCCCATCATCCCGCCGAGCATCCCCTTCATCCTCTACGGGGTCATCGCCAACGTGTCCATCGGATCGCTTTTCCTGGGCGGCGTGATCCCCGGGCTGATCCTCGGGGCGGCCCTCATGATCTACGTCTACATGGTAGCGAAACGGCGCGGCTATCCCCGCGAAGCGCGCGCCACCCTGAAGGAAATCCTGGTCAGCACCTGGCAGGCCCTGCCGGCCCTCCTGATGCCGCTGCTGATCATGGGAGGCATTTTCTTCGGCTTGTTCACCCCCACCGAGGCGGCCGGCGTCCTGGTCGTGTACGCGCTGCTGGTCGGAATGTTCCTGAAGCGCGAACTCAAATTCAGGGAGCTGCCCAGGGTCCTCCTGGTCTCGGGCAAGGATTCCGCCATGGTGCTCCTGCTGCTCGCGTTCTCGGAGCCCTTCTCCTGGGTCATCGCGTCCGAGCAATTCCCCCAGATGATGATCGACCTGATCACGAGCATCAGCAGCTCGCCGATCGTCATGCTGCTCCTGGTGAACCTCCTGCTCCTCCTGATCGGCATACCGATGGAAACGGCGCCGGCCATCGCCATCGTGACCCCGGTCCTGGCGCCGATCGCGGTGCAGATGGGAGTCGACCCGGTGCAGATGGGCGTCATCGTATGCTTCAACCTCGTGCTCGGCCTGATCACGCCGCCCGTCGGCGCGGTGCTGTTCGTGACCTGCGGCATGACCGGCATGAAGCTCGAGAAGCTCGCCAGGGGCGTCTGGCCCCCGTTCTTCATAGCGCTCGCCGTGCTGGCGCTGATCACCTACGTACCCGACCTCACCACCTTCCTTCCGAACCTGCTGAAGAAATGAGAGGAGACGATATGGGCGCGAAAATCAAGGTTACGGTTGTCGGAGCGGGCGGAAAGATGGGGACGCGGGTCACCAACAACCTGGCCAAACACCCCGACGCCGTCGATCTCCGCTTCTGCGAGACCGGCGAGGCCGCCGTGGCGGGCATCCGCGCCCGCGGCTTCGACGTCGTGCCGACCGAACCGGCGGTCAAGTCCGCCGACGTGACCGTCCTCGCGGTGCCGGACACCCTCGTCAAAGTGGTCTCCAAGGACATCGTCGCCATGATGTCCCCGGGATCGGCCCTCGTCATCCTCGATCCCGCGGCCGCCGTGGCGCGCGAGCTGGCGCTTCGCGACGACTGCACCTTCGCGGTGGTCCATCCCTGCCACCCCTCGTACTTCCACGACCAGGACACGCCGCAGGCGCGCGCCGACCTGTTCGGAGGCATGGGCGGCAAGCAGGACATCGTCATGGCCAAGATCCAGGGATCCGACGAAAAATTCGAGCAGGCCCGGAAAGTCTGCGAGATCATGTTCGAGCCCGTGGTGAAGAGCTACGTCATGGACATGCGCCAGATCGCCTTCCTCGAGCCCACCCTCGTCGAGCTCCTCGGCGCGACCTGCCTCTACGCGATGGCCGAGACCGTGAACGAGGCCGAGCGGCGCGGCATCGACCGCAAGGCCGCCATCTCCTTCCTCACCGGCCATATCTACAACCTCACCGCGAACTTCCTGGGGCTGCTCAACGCGCGGGTTTCCGACGCGTGCCTTGTCGCCATCGGGCTCGGCAACCGGCTGGTGCTGCGCGACGACTGGAAGAAGATCTGGGACGACGAGGTCCTCGACAAGGTCATCGCCACGATGCTGCACCCCACGGACCCGAAGATCTGATATCGATGGAACACCGGGAACTGATCGACAGGCTCGCCAGCGTCGGCAAGTCCAAGCCGAGCCAATCCGCCGTGGAATTCGTCGTCAACTCGATCAAGCAATTGATCATCGGCGGGGAGCTGCTCCCGGGGGACCTGCTTCCCTCCGAGAACGAGATGACGAAACTGCTTTCCGTGAGCCGGGGCTCGCTGCGGGAGGCCAAGAAGGTCCTGTCGATGCTCGGCGTCGTGGAGATCCGCCGGGGGGACGGCACCTACATCACCGACAGCAGCGATTCGGCGGCCCTCGATTCGCTCCTCATGAGCTTCGCCCTCTCCCGCCCCTCCCTGAAGGAGATCTACGACCTCCGGCAGATCATCGAGAGGGGCGTCCTGCAGATGGCCATCGCCAACGCGACGGAACAGCAGATCGCCGACCTGGACCGGTGCCTCCGCGAGATGGAGACGACCGACTCCGCGGGCGGAGCGGACGCCGGGCGAATGGGAGAGCTCGACGTGCAGTTCCACTGCATGCTGGGGCGCCTCACCCGCAACCGTCTCGTGGAGAAGATCTACTCGTACGTCATGCATTACCTGGCGGCGACGATCGTCGAATCGCACCGCAGCCAGGGCGGATCCGCGAATGCCCTCGCTTCGCACTCGCTCATCGTCGATGTGCTGAAGACGCGGGATTCGACGCGGATCGAGGAAGTGACCCGGATGACCGTCGATACCTGGTTCAACCTGATCGCCGGGAGGTACGCCCCGGTTCCGGAAAGGGAGGGCTAATGAAGATCGTGATCCTCGACGGGTACACCGAAAACCCGGGCGACCTCTCCTGGAGCGGGTTCGAGGCGCTCGGCTCGCTCACCGTGTACGACCGGACGCCCGTCGACAAGATCGTGGAGCGCATCGGCACGGCGGAAGGCGTGATCGTCAACAAGACGCCGATCAGCAGGGCCGTCATCGAGGCCTGCCCCTCCATCCGATACGTCGGCGTGCTCGCGACCGGCTACAACGTCGTCGACGTCGCCGCCTGCGTGGAACGGGGCATCGTGGTCTCCAACATCCCCACCTACGGGACCGCCGCCGTGGCCCAGATGGCCATCGCCCTCCTCCTGGAGCTCTGCAACCACGTCGGGGCGCACTCCGATTCGGTGTTCGCGGGCGAGTGGCAGAACAGCCCGGACTGGTGCTACTGGAAATTCCCGCTCGTCGAGCTCGCGGGGAAGACCATGGGCATTATCGGGTTCGGCCGGATCGGCCAGGCGACCGCCAAAATCGCCCAGGCCCTGGGGATGAGGATCCTCGCGCACGACGAGCACAAAGTCCCGGGGATCGAGAGCGGGACCTGCCGCTACGTCGACCTGGACACCCTGCTCCCGTCTTCGGACGTGATCTCGCTGCATTGCCCGCTCTTCCCCTCCACCCAGGGGATCATCAACAAGGCGAACATCGCCAGGATGAAGGACGGCGTGTTCATCATAAACACCTCCCGCGGACCCCTCGTCGTGGAGCAGGATCTCTACGAAGGGCTCGAGAGCGGCAAGATCGGCGGGGCGGGCATCGATGTCGTGTCGAGCGAGCCCATCAAGGCGGACAACCCCCTGCTCAAGGCGAAGCGCTGCATCATCACGCCGCACATCGCGTGGGCGCCCAGGGAATCGCGGCAGCGGCTGATGGACATCGCGGTGGAAAATCTCGCCCGCTTCATCGCGGGGACGCCGGTCAACGTCGTCAAGGGCTGACGGACCCGGCCTCCGGCGATCCTCTGCGGGGGCGTAATTTTTATTTTTGGATTCGCCGGGGGCAGGTTATAATCCAGTAAATGTTCCCAAAAAGGCCATCCCCGACAATCATCGTCGCGCTCCTCGCGGTCTTCCTGTTTTTGTCCGTTTGGGATGCGGCCGAATGCGTTCCATGCTTCGAGGCGGTTTCCCCGGTTTCGACAGGTGGAGACACGTTGGACCCTTCCGCTCCGTCGAGCCATTCTGGGGATCACGATCCTTGCGCGACTTGCGCGTATTGCATGTCCCCGGGCATCGTGTCGCCCCCGGCGATGGTTTCCCTCGCGGAACGTTCGTGGAGCAGCGCCGATCCGGCATACACGATCCGCTACGAATCGCCTTCATTCTCCTTCTACCGCCCCCCGAAAAGCTGAATTCCCGCTCCCCCGTATTCTGAAGGTCGGTTTCCCGTAAAACCGGCTGGCGGAAAACCGTCCGTCCCGATTATTCATTTCGAACCAGAAAAAGGAGTCCCTCATTGGAAACCACTACGGAGATCCGTTCCGAGGGTGTACCCATTCCGAAATCCGGCGCGGATAGGCACGTGAAAACGTTTGGGACGGAAATTTGGAATTTCCTGATTTCACTGAAATTGGCGATATGGACTCTCATATTGCTGGCCGTCACCTCCATCCTGGGTACGGTCGTCGAACAGAACCAGCCGTTGGAAAAGTATCAACAGGTGTACGAGGACTGGGCATACAACCTGATCGTTCGTTTCAACCTGTTCGACATGTACCACTCCTGGTGGTTTCTTTTCCTGCTCTGCCTGTTCGCGCTGAACCTCACATGCTGCACGGTCGACCGTTTTCCCCGGGCGGTCCGGGCGGTTCGCAGGCCGAAGCTGATCCTCGACGAAGCGACGGAGAAATCGATCGGTCTGGCGGAGCGGTGGAAGAACAAGGGCACGGTACCGCAATTGGCGAAAAGCTATAAAAACGCGCTTTCCAGGTCCTTCGCGGCACCCAGAATCACCGAGACGGAAGGGACGGTGCACCTGTACGCGGAAAAGGGCGTCGTTTCCCGGTTCGGCGCCTACGCCACCCACGTCGGCATCCTGATCATCTTTATCGGGGCCATCCTGGGGAACCTCTTCGGTTTCAAATCGCACATGAACATCCCGGATGGGGCGCAAGGGTCCCACATCGACATCCGGGGAGGGAAAGAGCATGTCGATCTGCCCTTCGCCGTCCGGAACAACCGGTTCTGGATGGAAACGTACCCGAACGGACAGCCCAAGGAATACTCTTCCGATCTCAGCGTCATCGAGAACGGACGCGAAGTCGTCCGCAAAACGATCACGGTCAACGATCCCCTCGTCTACAAGGGGATCTGGTTCTATCAGTCAAGTTACGGGCAGGCAACCGCAACCGCGCAGCTGTCGGTCATCCGGCCGGACGGGACGCCGTTGGGCAGCTTCTCTCTGCCGGCAAACGAGCCGGCTCGAATCGAGGGATACGGAGTCATCCGCGGAGTCGCCTATGAAGAGAACTTCCAGGGGAAGGGCCCCGCGCTCAAGGTGGCCGTCGAAAAGGGCGGCCGATCCGCGACGGAATTCTGGATTCCCAAAGGCGGGTTCGACCTGGACCGCCGCCGCGGCGATTCGGCGGTGATCTCTTTTGGAGGTTTGACCTCCTCGATGTACACCGGCCTCCAGGTGGCGAAAGACCCCGGGGTGAACGTGGTTTGGCTGGGGTGCCTCCTGCTGACGGCGGGGATGATGGTCTCCTTCTTCGGTTCCCACCGCCGCATCTGGATCCGCCTTTCCGAGGCGCAAAAGGGGAAAGTGGAGATTACGGCAGCCGGTACGACAAACCGGAACCGACCGGCGTTCGAGAAGGCTTTTGCCGCCGTGTTGATCGAAATCCGCAAGGAATCCCCCGACAAGACCAAGGAGATCGCCGCATGAATACCCTCAACGTCCACTTGTTCGACCTGACGACCTTCCTGTTCGGCACGGCGACGGGAAGCTACGTTGCCGCCCTCTATGGAAGAAAGGAGTCTCTCGCCCGGATCGGGACATGGATCTGTATCGCCGCGGCCGTCGTCTCCACGGCGGCGATCGGCGTCCGCTGGGCGGAATCCTACAGGATGGGAATCGGCAGGGTCCCCGTCACGAACCTGTACGAGTCGCTCGTATTCTTCGCCTGGTCCATCAATCTTTTCTACCTGATCGTGGAACGGAAATACGGAAACCGGTCCTTCGGCGCGTTCGTGGTGCCGATCGCCTTCCTTGCGATGGCGTTCGCCTTCACGATCGAAAGCGGGATCCAGCCGCTGGTTCCGGCCCTCCAGTCGTACTGGCTGCACGCCCACGTGATCACCTGCTTTGCGGGCTATGCCGCTTTCGCGATATCCGCAGGAGTGGCGGCGATGTACCTGCTGAAGGAGAGGCGGGGGGGCGATAAAACGCCGGGAGGGGTCCTCGCCATGTTCCCCGGAACCAGGGTTCTCGACGATCTCGTCTACAAGTCGATCGCGTGGGGGTTCCCGCTTCTCACTGCGGGGATCATCACGGGCGCGGCCTGGGCGAACTTCGCCTGGGGAACGTACTGGTCCTGGGACCCGAAGGAAACGTGGTCGCTCATCGTCTGGCTCGTCTACGCGGCTTTCCTCCATGCGAGGGTCACCCGGGGCTGGCACGGCAAGCGGGCGGCCGTCCTGTCGATCGCGGGATTCGCGGCGACGCTTTTCTGCTACCTGGGCGTCAACCTGGTCCTGTCGGGTCTCCACAGCTACGGGGGGTGAGCGGCCGATCCGCACGTTCGATATCCGCAATCATGTTGAAGAAGCAAGGGATCGTAGCCCTGATGATAGTGGTAGCGCTCGCGCTTTCGCTCGCCGCCTGCGGTGGGGGGGGCGGAACCGGAACCGGAACAGCCACGGTTCAGGGGGAGGTCTCGGGGACCGTCTTCGTCGCGGTGGATAGCGACACGAACATGGAGACGGGGCGCATCACGGCGGCCGGCACCCCGAAGAGGTTTGCCCTCGATATCTCCACGGGAAGAAACTACAGGTTTTACCTGCTGGAAAACGGCGATTCCGGGACCGGCGGCAGGGTCTACCCGATTTATATGGGCGCCTCGAATGTGTTCGGGCTGGACCACGGAGCGAACGGCCGGATCATCGACCTGGGAATCGTGGATCCGGACGTATCGACAGGGCATGCATTCCCGACGCATAACCCGATGGGTATCCCCGGCGTGACGGACCACGGGGAAAATCGGTCGCTTCCCTCCTCGTTGGCGATGGCCGCCTACATGGCCGCCGATCTCCAGGGGACCTGGGATTTCCACGGTCTCGCGACGTCCGGCACCATCGGCTGGATGCATGGAATCCTCACCGTGGACAACAACGGCTCGGGGCACATGACGTCCGTCATCCGTAATGAGGTGCCCTGGGCCGCCGGCGATAATGTCGCATTCAGCGTTCCTCCCTCCGGAATCGTCGGCATGCAAGGGAACGGCGCATTCCATGGGGTCCTGAACGGTGAACGGGAAGCGATGTTCGCCAACTGGACCGACAATACCGGCGCAAGCTCCCTGGTGATCTTCCGGAAACGGCAGGGGACGTTCGCCCAGAGCGACCTGTACGGCACGTGGCGGTTCCATCGTCTCACGGCGGGCAGCGACAACGTGACTTCCGGCTGGGCATTCGGCACGCTTTCGATGGCCGCCCCCGGCACGGCCGCGATCACGGCGATCCAGACGTCCGGCGGCGGGACCGCGGAACTCGGCGCCTCCTTCCCGGTATCCCTCGACAACAATGGAATCCTCACGGTGCCTGGGGACGACACATTCCGCGGAGCGATGATGCCGAACAAGAACATGATCGTCGCGACAGCGACGGATGAGACGGGCAAACCAGAGCTCTGGATGATGGTCCGTGTTGTGAACGGCGTGGGTTACTCCGGGCACGACCTCATGGGCGACTGGATGCTGAACGCCGTGGTTTCCGGGAACGCGGGCACGATGCCCTGGAACTTCGGGCATATGGCGGTAGACGGGACGGGACAGGCAGTGTATCAACACATGATGGGCCCGGGGGGGACGTTCACCGCGTCCCCGATGGCGTTTACGATAAATTCCTCCGGCGTCATCATCGCGAACGCCGGCGGCATGTGGGGAATGGGCGGCGGAGGGATGCACCACACGGTCGGGCAAACGCTGTACGGGACCATGAGCCCTTCCAAAGATCTGGCAATCGTCACCTGGTCGGACGGAACCGGGGGGCACCAGTTCCGGATCCATGTGAAGTAAGACAGACCATTAAAAGTCCGTATCGCTGGAGAGATGAGTCCAACCGTGTACGATATTTTCTCCAGTCACGGATATCCGACGCTCTTCCTGCTGAGCTTCCTCGCCTCGACCATCGTCCCGCTGGGATCCGAATGGCTTCTCGTGGCGATGGTGGCCGGCGGGTACGACCCGGTGTCATGCGTGGCCGTCGCGACGGCCGGCAATACGCTTGGCGCCTGCACCACCTACGGGATCGGCCTCTTCGGAGGCCCCTTCCTGATCGGCCGGATTCTCCGGATCAGCGACGAAGACCGGCAAAAGGCGGAGAGGCTTTATGCCCGATACGGCTCATGGTCGCTGCTCCTTTCCTGGGTGCCCATCGTCGGAGACCCGCTCTGTCTCGTGGGAGGAATGTTGCGGATTCATTTCTTGAGGTTTTCAATTCTGGTTTCGATCGGGAAACTGGCACGCTACGCCATCGTTGCCCTTATTGCCCTGGGAATCTGATCATTCCGGCATGGTTCCCTTCGCGAAAGGCCGCCCTTCGACCAACGCCATGATGTTCTCCACGGTCACCCGCGAAATGTCCGACAGGGCTTCGGACGTCAGGAACGCCTGGTGCGCCGTGATGAGGACGTTCGGTAAGGAGAGCAGCCGCGACAGCTCGTCGTCCTGGAGGATCAGGCCGGAGAGGTCCTCGTAGAAGATCCCTTCCTCCTCTTCATACACATCGAGGGCGACGCCTCCCAGTTTCCCCGATTTCAGGGCTTCGATCAGCGCGGCGGTGTCGACCAGCTTTCCGCGGCTGACGTTGATGAGGATGGCGCTGGGTTTCATCAACTCCAGTGTCCCCCGGTGGATGATGAACTTCGTCTTCGGGGTCAGCGGAAGGTGCAGCGACAACACGTCGCTTTCCCGGGCAAGGACGTCGATGTCGACATACTCCACACCGTGCGCCTTCGCCCAGTCGGCCTGCAGGAACAGGTCGTACGCGAGGATCCTCATTCCGAACCCCTTGAGGATCTCGGCGGCGATGCGCCCGATCTTCCCGGTCCCCAGGATGCCCGCCGTCTTTCCGTACAGGTCGAATCCCACGAGGCCGGTGAGGGCGAAATTCTGGTCCCGGACCCGGTTATAGGCCCGGTGGATTTTCCGGTTGAGCGTCAGCAGGAGGGCGACCGCGTGTTCGGCGACGGCGTGGGGGGAGTACTCGGCGGCGCGCGTCACGGCGATGTCCAGTTCCCTGGCCGCGGCGAGGTCGACGTTATTGAAGCCCGCGCACCGCAGGACGACGAGTTTCACCCCCTGTTTGGCGAGGGCTTCCAGGCAGCGCCGATCCACCTGGTCGTGCACGAACACGCAGACCGCCTCGGACCCCCCGGCCGAGGAGGCCGTCTCGGCCATCAACCGGAAATCGAGGAAGCGCCATTGGATTCCCGTCGTTCCGGTGGCCTTCTGGAGGGACTCCCGGTCATACGGCTTCGTGTCGTATACGGCAACGGTGACCATCAGGACACCCCCCTCATCTGTTTTTATCATGGGACAGGCGTTTGTATCTGCGCCACAGGGTCGCGCGGTGGACGCCGAGGATCTCGGCGGCCCGGCCGATTTTTCCCCCGGTCTTGGCCAGGGCCCGTTCGATCTCCTCCATGCCCGCCGGCCCGTTTCGCGGCGGCCGCGCCGATTCCCGGTATTCCAGGAGATGCGTCAGGAACGCCGCGTCCACGGTCCTCCCCGTGCGGACCACGGTAAGCCGTTCGCAGAGGTTGCGCAATTCCCGAACGTTTCCCGGCCACGAATACTGGGTGAGGAAGGGCGGCGCGTCCTCGGAAAAAACGAACCGGGGACGATCCGACGGGAAGAGCATGTCGAGAAAATGCCACATCAGCGGCATGATGTCGTCCCGCCGCTCCCGCAGGGGAGGGATGGGAAGGCTGAGCACGTTCAGCCTCCAGAAGAGGTCCCTCCGGAAAAACCCGTCCAGCACGTGCCGGTGCAGGTCCCTGTTCGTCGCGCAAAGGACGCGGACGTCGACGGGGATCACGCGGTCGTGTCCCAGGCGGCTCACTTCGCGTTCCTGCAGGATGCGAAGCAGTCTTCCCTGCAGGCTCAGAGGAATCTCCGATATCTCGTCGAGAAAAATCGTGCCGCGATGCGCAAGCTCGAAAAGGCCCGGTTTCCCCTGCCTGCGGGCCCCCGTGAAAGCTCCTTCCACGTAACCGAACAGCTCGCTTTCCAGGAGCGCCTCCGGCAGTGCGGCGCAGTTCACGGCGACGAACGGGCCGTTTTTCCTGTTTCCCGCCATGTGGATGCTCTGCGCGAAGAGCTCCTTCCCCACGCCCGTTTCCCCGTGGATCAGTACGGTCGAATCCACCTGGGCATATTGCCTTGCCACGGCGATCGCTTCCGTCAGCAGGGTGCTGCTGCCGTAGATATCGACGAAGCTGAACTTCGCCGCGTGTCCCTTGCTGTAGATCTCCCGGCGGATCCGTTCCTCCATGGACTGGATCTTCGTGATGTCCTGGAAGGTCGCCACGGCTCCGACGACCTCCCCTTCGACACGGATCGGGATGCGGTTCACCATGATCCTCGAATGGCCGAGATCGACGAATTCGCCGAGGTCCTGGTTGCCGTTCTGCAGGGCGTCCCGGAAGCTGATCGAGGGGATGACCCGGTCGGCCCGGCTGCCCAGCGCTTCTTCCTGCCGGATGCCCGTCACCGATTGGGCGATCGGATTGAAGATCGTTATCTTGCCCTCCCTGTCCACGGCGATGATCCCCTCGTACGTGTAATCCAGCATCGCCTTCAGTTCGTTGCTCCGGCGGGCCTCGAGCCTGCGGGCGTAGACGATCCGCTTCGCCTCCTGGAGGGCGAGACGGATCGACGCCTCGCCGGACCCCAGCAGGATGGCGGGCAAACCGCGGTCCCTCGCGATACGGGCCGTGATCGCCCCGCCGAGGATGACCTGGGCGCCGTCGTTTATCGCCTTGTCGACCATGCCGGGCGCTTCATCCTCGGAGTCGATGTTGTGGCAGACCAGGTTGAGATTGAGGAAGGGATGGAAATCGTTCAGGTTCCGGATCATGTTGGGGAAGGCGACGACCGCAATGACGGGATCGCCCGAACGGACTTCGCTTTTTGCCTTGGCCAGGGCCTGGACGATATCGGTGCTCGTCATGTGGATCTCGATGATGGGGGTCTTGATGCCCTCCTTCCGTAAAAGCATCGCCGTCCCGCCGCGCGCGACGAAGACCTCCGCCCCCTGGCTTTCAAGCCGCCTGGCAAGAGGGACGGCTTCGCCGAGCAACGACTCTACCACCTCGATCTTGTCGGGAACGGCCGAGAGAATCTGGCGATACTCCTCGGCGATGGTCCGGTCCGGTGCGATGAATACAATGCCCATGCCGTTTCCCTTGAAGGATATGTTGCGAAATGTAGCATTTGTTGCGCAACACGGCAACAACAGGCGACACGATAAGGGATCGTGCGAGATGGCGGAAAAATAAAAACCAGGATTTTCGGAGGATTACGAGCAGGCAGCATGGGGGTCGGTTTGGCACAATAGTTGTAGATTGTTTTTGCTTACCGCAGAGTGAATTTGTTGCTCCCCAGGGCGATTTCTGACTGTAAAATGGCTATACGCCAAGGCTCTGTATATCCGGAGGTGGTTGTGAAGACAATCCGACAGGCCGATATCATTGTGGGTTGTTTCCTCGCCCTGCTGGGCCTTTTCATCGTGTACGCGGCTTCGAATATCCGGATCGGAGTGGAAAGGGCGCTTTCCCCCCGCTTCTTCCCATCCGTCCTCGGGTATACCATCCTCGTCTGCGGCGCCGGGCTTGCCCTGAAGTCCTGGCGCTTCAAGGGGGAGGATCCGGCCATCCAATGGCCGGACCGCCAGGGGTTACGGACCATCGTGGCCTGCCTCGCCCTGCTGTCGGCATATATCTTTCTCATGAAGCCGCTCGGGCTGCCCATCGTCACGTTCCTGTACGTCACCGCCAACATCTGGTACCTGAGACCGGAAAAAAAGAGCGTGGCGATCCTGTCCGGCATCGCCCTCGGGATCATCTCGTACGTCGTGTTCATCCATTATCTGCAGCTGTCGTTCCCGGTGGGTTTCCTCCTGGAGCGGCTCGGGCTGGAGGGATGACATGAGCTTTTCCTTCGATCACCTGTTCCAGGGATTCGTGACCGCCCTTTCTCTGCAGAACCTCATGTGGGCCTTGATCGGCTGCTTCATCGGGACGCTGGTCGGGGTGCTCCCCGGCATCGGCCCCGCCTCCGGGATCGCGATCCTCCTTCCCCTGACCACGGTGCTGCCCCCGACGTCGGCGATCATCATGATGGCCGCCATTTATTACGGGGCGATGTACGGGGGGTCGACGACCGCGATCGTCGTCAACATCCCCGGGGAGGCGTCGTCCGTGCCGACCGCCATCGACGGCTACGAGATGGCCAAGCAGGGAAGGGCCGGACCTGCGCTTGCCATCTGCGCCATCTCCTCGTTCGTCGCGGGAACGCTCGGACTGATCGGCCTCACCTTCTTCGCGCCGCTGCTGGCCGACGTGGCCGTCGTGTTCGGCCCGCCGGAGTACTTCGCCCTGATGTTCATGGCGTTGACGCTCATCATCAGCCTTTCCGGCCGCGCCCTCCTGAAAGGGGTGATCTCCATGGCCATCGGGCTGACGACCTCCCTGATCGGCCAGGACCCCCTCACCGGGGCCGCCCGGCTGACGTTCGGGTTCCCGCAGCTGCTGGCCGGCGTCGATTTCATCAGCGTCATCGTGGGGCTCTTCGCGATCAGCGAGGTGATGATCAACGTGGAGTCCCGGATCTCCGCCATCAGCCAGAAGATAGGCAACTGGATGCCGACCTGGGCCGACATCAAGCAGTCCTTCCCGGCGATGGTGCGCTCCTCCGGCATCGGATTCTTCCTGGGCCTGCTCCCCGGCGTCACCCCGTCGGTCACCACGTTCGTGGCGTACGACGTCGAGAAACGGATGTCGAAGACCCCGGAGCGGTTCGGCAAGGGGGCGATCGAAGGGGTCGCCGCCCCCGAAGGGGCGAACAACGCGACCTCCACCGCCGGATTCGTCCCGCTCTTCTCGTTCGGGATCCCCACGGCGCCGTCGATGGCGGTCCTGCTCGGGGGGCTGATGATGTACGGGCTCCAGCCCGGGCCGATGCTCTTCAAGGAAAACCCCGAATTCGTGTGGGCCATCATTGCCAGCATGTACATCGGCAACATCATGCTGATCATACTGAACCTCCCGCTGGTCGGGATGTGGGCCCGGATCTGCGTCATCCCGTTCTATATCCTCGGACCGATGATCGTCTTCTTCTCCGTTCTCGGGACCTACAGCGTCCGGTTCCTCGCGTTCGACGTGTGGGTCATGACCCTTTTCGGGGTGATCGGCTACTTCATGCGGAAGTTCGGGTACCCCATCGCTCCCATGGTGCTGGCGGCCGTCGTCACGCAGATGATGGAGACGTCGCTGGGGCAGTCGATGCTCATGTCGCAGGGGTCTCTCCTTATCCTGCTCAAACGCCCGATCTCGGCCGTCTTCATGATCCTCGCCTTCCTTTCCATCGGCCGGGGGATCTGGATCCAGATGCGAACCAAGGCGCCTGAAATCGCCATAGAAGAAACGGATTGACACCGTCAACCCGCAATCCGACAGGAGGGAAGCCATGAAGAAATTCGCAGTTGCCCTTACCGTGTCGCTCGTCGCATGCGCGTTCGTGCTGGCCAGCGTGGCCGGCGCGGCGGAATTCCCGAGGAAGCGCGTCACCTACAACATCTGCTTCAACCCCGGCGGCGAGTCCGACATCACCGCCCGGCTCCAGGAGCAGACGCTGAAGAAGTACCTGGGCCAGGACGTGTCCATCCAGTACAAGATCGGCGGCGGCGGCGCCGTCTGCTGGGCGGAGCTGACCAAGACCGCGCCGGACGGCTACACGATCGCCGGCCACAACCTCCCCCACACCATCCTCCAGCCGATGGAGATGGGCGACGCCGGGTACAAGACGCTGGACCTCAAGCAGGTCTACATGTTCGAGATCACCCCCAACGTCCTGATGGTCCGGAAGGACGCCCCCTACAACACCTTGAAGGAGTTCCTCGATTACGCGAAGTCCAAGCCCGCCGGGTCGATCACCGTCGGCGGAAGCGCCACCTCGTCGGCGAACGACCTGGGCGTCGCCATGCTCAACAGGGCGACGGGGCTCAAGCTGACCTACGTCCCCTTCACCGGGACCGGCGCCGCCGTCCCGGCGCTGCTGGGCGGCCACGTGTCGGCGCTCATGTCCTATTCTCCGATGTGCATCCAGTACAAGGACAAGTTCAAGTTCCTGGGCATGATGTCCGAGAAGCGGATGAAGGTCACCCCCGACGTGCCGACCTTCAAGGAGCAGGGCTACGACCTCGTGGAAGGCGCCTATCGCGGCGTCGCCGCTCCCCCGGGAACGCCGGACGCGATCGTGAAGGTCCTCGCCGACGCCTTCGACAAGACCATGAGGGACCCGGAAGTGCAGAAGAGGATGGACCAGTACGGCTTCGAGACCCTGTACATGGGCCCCGCGGAGTCGCTGGCGCTCGTGAAGAAGAAGACGGCGGAATACGAAGTGATCATGAAGGAACTGAACCGGGTCAAGAAGTAGGGAACGCAGGCATCAAGAACTCCATACGGCGGCCCCTCTCCCTTCAGAGGGAGAGGGGCCGTGATTTTCAAAAAGGTTGAAACGATGACAACGCGAATCGCCGAAGTGAGAACCGAGCTGCTGCGGATGCCGCTGCCCCGCCCGATGATGTCGGGGTCGTCCAGCGGCAAGAAAGGCGGCCCGGTGACCCACATCAACATGCCGGTGGTTTTCATCACCACGGAAGACGGAGTGCGCGGGCTGGGATACGCCTGGAGCCTGCTGGGCGGCGCCACGGCCACCCGCTGCGTGCTGCGCGACGATTTCGCGCCGCTGCTGGCCGGCGAGGACGCCCTCGACAACGAACGGCTGTGGAACAAGCTGTACCGGCGGCTGCAGACGGTGGGCCGCATCGGCCTCGTGACCCAGGCCCAGTCGGCGGTCGACCTGGCGCTGTGGGACATCAAGGGACGGGTCGCCGGCCTGCCGGTGTACAAGCTGCTGGGCGGCCGCAGGGAAAGCGCCCCGTGCTACGGGTCGGACGGCGGCTGGCTGTACATGAGCGTCCAGGAGATGCTCGCTGCCTTCGAGGGCTACCTCGGCCAGGGGATGATGGGCGTCAAGATGAAGATCGGCCACGAGGATTACCGGGACGACATCCGGCGGGTCCGCGAAGTCCGCAAAAGCCTGGGCGACGAGGCGTGGATCGCCGTCGACGCCAACCAGAAATGGGATTTCCCGACCGCGCTGCGGGTCGGGCGCGAGCTGGAGCAGCTGGGCGTCGCGTGGTTCGAGGAGCCGATGCTCTGCGAGGACGTCCCCGTCCACGCTCGGC
This sequence comes from Desulfuromonadaceae bacterium UBA6124, assembly GCA_002423365.1. Classification (GTDB taxonomy): domain Bacteria; phylum Desulfobacterota; class Desulfuromonadia; order Desulfuromonadales; family Trichloromonadaceae; genus Trichloromonas. The sequence continues at coordinate 25,095 of DIVU01000011.1, forward strand.
TCGCCGCCGCCCTGGACATCCCCGTCGCCATGGGCGAAACGCTCGGGTCGCGCTTCGAGTTCGACGCGTACATCCGGGCCGGCGCGGCCGACATCCTGCAGCCGGACATCGTCCGCGTCGGCGGGATCACCGAGATGGTGAAGATCGCGGCGCTGGCCGACGTCGCCGGGCTGCCGCTGGCGCCCCACCACATGATGGAGAGCACGATCCAGGCCGCCTGCGGCGTCATGGAATCCGCGCCGATCGAGTACATGCCCTGGGTGGCCGCGGCGTTCGCGGAGCCCGCCCGGATCGAAAAGGGCAGGTTGTTCCCGCCTGCGGGACCAGGGCTTGGGCTTACGATCCCCGAGGAAACGATAAAGAGGTATCGGGTCGAATAGGCGGCGCCTGCGATCCGCCTTCAACCAAGGAGAAGGGACATGGCCAAAGTTCGGGAACACAAGATAGCGCAGATCAACGGGGACGGCATCGGCAACGAAGTGGTGCCCGAGGGGATCCGGGTGCTGGACGTCGCCGGGGAAAGGTTCGGATACAAGCTCGCGTGGACGCCGTTCCCCTGGAGCTGCGAGCATTTCCACAAGACCGGCGAGATGATGCCGAAGAACGGGCTGGAGATCCTCAAGGGCTTCGAGGCGATCTTCCTCGGTGCGGTCGGTTATCCCGGGGTTCCCGACCACGTTTCCCTGTGGGGACTGCTCGTTCCCATCCGGAGGGGATTCCAGCAGTACGCGAACGTGCGGCCCGTCTGGACCATGAAGGGGATCGAGAGCCCCCTGCGGAAGATCGAGGGGGGGAAGATCGACCTCCTCGTGGTTCGTGAGAACACCGAAGGCGAGTATTCGAACGTCGGCGGGAGGATGTTCGAGGGGACCGACCGGGAATTCTGCGTCCAGGAATCGGTCTTCACCCGGAGGGGCGTCGAGAACATCATGCGGTACGCCTTCGAGCAGGCCCGTAAGCGGGAGAGGAAGCACGTCACCTCGGTCACGAAGTCGAACGGCATCTGCATCACGATGCCCTACTGGGACGAAATCTTCCGGGCGGTTTCGAAAGGGTATCCGGACGTGAAGACCGACCAGTACCACATCGACTCCCTGTGCGCCACGCTCGTCGGGCATCCCGAGAGGTTCGATGTGATCGTTTGCAGCAACCTGTTCGGCGACATCGTGTCCGACCTGTGCCCGGCGCTGGCCGGAAGCCTCGGCATCGCCCCGTCGGCCAGCCTGAACCCGGAGCGCGAGTTCCCGTCCACGTTCGAGCCGGTGCACGGCTCGGCCCCCGATATCTACGGCAAGAACATCGCGAACCCCATCGCGCAGATCCTCACCGGGGCCATGATGATCGAGCACCTGGGATACCCCGAAGCGGCGAGGGCGATCGAGAAGGCCGTGGAGGTCGTGGTCGCGGAAGGGAAGATCCGTACCCGGGACCTCGGCGGGGAGGCGACGACGCAGCAGATGGGGAAGGCCGTCGCCGAGCTGGTGGCGAAGTCGTAGACGGCTCCCGAGCTATGGAGAACCCTCTACGGCCGGGCGGAGGAAATGGGCGAGAGGGAGCGTGACGAGGATCACCGCGGCCAGGACCGCCATCGTCGCCGGGACGCCGGCCGCGTCGGAGAGGAGGCCGAAGACCGGCGGCCCCAGCGCGCCCGCGCCGATGCCGATGGTGTAGAACAGGCCGTAGACGCGCGAGCGGCGCTCCGGCGCCACCAGCTCGGCGACGGTTCCGTACAGCACGGACGAGGTGCCGTTGAGCGCGACGCCCAGGAGGGGCAGAAGGAACAGCGCCGGCGTCAGGGGGATGGCCAGGAGCAGCAGGATCCCGAGTCCGGTGGCGGCCTCCGTGACGAGGACCGTCCGGATGATGCCCAGCCGCTCGGCCAGGTAACCGCAGACGAACTTCCCCGTGGCCCCGCCGGCGAAGGTCAGCGCAAACGCCACCCCCAGCAGGTCCATCTCCGCGCCCTTTCCCAGCAGCAGGAACGACAGGTAGGTGAGAAAGACGGCGCGCGACCCGTTGTCGATGCCGTGGATCGCCGACAGCAGCGTGAAGCCGCGCGCGTTCCGGATTCCCCACCCGTTGCCGGGACGGTCGGCCGCGGAAGGCACCGGGGACCGCGCGAAGTCGCCCACCAGCGGCGCCAGGAGGAAGAAGATGCCGACCGCGGCGGCCAGGACGACCACCCCCATACCCAGCGCGGCCCAGCGCCAACCTGCCCACGCGGTGACGAAGGCCAATCCGGCCGGGATGGTCACCTTGCCCAGGTCGCCCGAAAAGTTGAACGTCCCGAGGGCCACGCGGCGACGCCCTTCCTCGTAGGCACGGGAGACCAGCGAGGACGACAGCGGATGCTGCGTGCCGGAGCCGAAGCCCCCGATCATCAGGAATGCGAGGAGCGGAAGGAAACCTTCCGCGGTGCCGAGGCAGAGGAAGCCGACGGCCGTCAGGAACGTGCCGGAGGCAAGGACGCGCGGCTCGCCCCAGCGTTCCGCCAGGAACCCCGCCGGGACCTGGAACAGCGCAAGCGCGCCGGAGTATGCGGTGCGAAGCAGGCCGACCTGCGTGAAGGAGAGGGAGAACTCCTGCGCCCATACGGGGAAGAGGATGTACAGGAGATCGGAGCATCCGTCGTGCAGGAAGTGCATGACGCAGCTTGCGGCGAGCGTGGCGCGAGCGCGCCGCGGGACGGACCCGATCCCCGATTCCCTGACATCCTTCAAATCGTCAATCCCTGCAACCCGAAGTTCCCTCGGCTTTCAGGCCTTGAAATTCTTCCCCGCGTCCCACGCGTCGGCCACGCGGTCCCCGATCTTCCAGTACCCCTTGTCCGGGAAAGTGAAGATGAGCGGCGCGATGCGCGGCCAGTCGGGGGCGCCGTCCGTAAGCGCCGACTCGTCCACGTGGGCGCTTACCACCTCGCCGAAGAAGACCATGTCCGGCTGGAGCTCCACCGTCTTGACCAGCCGGCATTCGGCGGTCAGGCGGCAGGCCGTGATCATCGGCGCGTTCCCGAGCTCGCCGGCGAACGTCTCGAAGACCTTGCTCTTGTCCACCTGCTTGCCGGAGTGGATTCCGCACCAGTCCGTCGCCTCCACGAGGTCCGGCCCCGGAAGGTTGATGCTGAAGGTTCCGTTGGCCCTGATCCCCGCGGTCGTGTGGTGGTCGGGACTGACGCTGATGGCGACGATCGCCGGGTCGTAATTGGCGAGACCGGCGAAGGCCACGGTCATGAAATTCGGCGCGCCGTCGACCATGGCGCCCACAAGCACGGTCGGCATGGGGAGCACAAAGGGGCCGGGCGCGAGTCGAACTTTCTTCATGGGACACCTCCATGCACCCAGTATAGCGATATCCTACTCCGGGAGGGATGGGGCTGCAGCCGACCTCGATATTCCGATTCAGTCTGAAATTTATCGACAATCCATCCGATAGAACAATGGAGCGGTCGTCCGTTCGACGGAACCGCCCGGTTTCAGAGGATTGCATACTATTTCCATGGAGTTACAGGCATGAAAAAAGCATATCTCGCCGTTCTCGCCCTCGTTTTCGCCGGGTGCACGACCTCCCCGGACATCACCGCCTGGAACATGGCGAAAAGCAACAACACGGCGGCGGCCTATCAGAGCTACGTCCAGCGCTATCCGAAGGGCGACCACGCGAAAGAGGCGCAGGAGCAGATCGAGAAAACGAAAATGGACCATATCAGGAATTTGGACTCCGTGGCCGAGTGCATAAGGGTCATGGAGACGAATCCCGATCCGAAAATCGCCGCCGAGGTGGGGGATCTTGCCTTCAAGGCCGCGCAGAAAGAGACCGCGATGGGGCCCCTCATCGCATTTCTCGCGTATTTCAGGAACCACGGCGGGGCGGAGACGATCCGGGCCCGGCTGGAGGAGATGGATTTCGAAAACGCGAGGAAGGACGCTTCCCCCGCCGCGATGGAATATTTCCTTTTCCGGTATCCGGGGTCGCGCTTCGCGGGGAAGGCGCGGGAGATCCTTGCCGAAAGGTCCTACGTGCAGGTGAAGGCCTGGGGGAACCAGTACGGCTTCAAGGCGTTCATCGTGAGGTTCCCGGAAAGCCCTCGCGTGGCGGAGGTCCAGGGATGGATAAAGCCTTCCGCGACGCAGGCCGGCATCCCCGGTTCCCGGAATACGCTTTCCGCGGTCCTCGATAGCAGTCCATGGCTGAAAAATTACGGGTGCGCCCTGACCCTCTCTTCCGGGATCAGGAAGCGGACCGGCGATGCGGACGAACTGAGACACAAGCTTTACGAATTCGAGAAGCTGGGGCCTGCCGGGAGCCTCCCCGCGGAATGCTCTCCCATGACCCTTGCGGCCAGGCCGGGCCTCGATGGTCCTCTCGATGAAGCCCTCGGGACGCTGGCGGCCGCGGAAAGCCAGAGGAAGGAACTGGCGTCCCGGTGGGAGATTTTCCGGGAGCGCGGGGAGATGGCGAAGACCGCCATCGCCGCGGGCACGAAGGTGGCCAACGACCTGGAGACCGCCGAGCTTTCCGAGGAAGTGCTGGGCAGCGGGCCCCTCGGGGGTCTGGACGCCGGCAGGGAAAAGGGTTCGGTATCGGCAAGGAAGGCCATCGAGCGATTCGAGGCCGCGGAGAAGGTCCTGCAGAAGAACCGTGAAGACATCAAGCGGATGCTGGTCGATACGGACGTCTTCTACAAGCCGTTGCAGTATTACGTGGCGAGTTGCATTGCCGGGAAATAGCCGCAAGCGGAGGCGTGTCATGAAATGCACGGCGATCAAGGTGGGCATCCTCGCGGGGATCCTGTTGGGCTGCCTGGCGTCGGTTCCCTACGCCAATCCTCTTTTCCTGCCCAAAGCGGAGACGGGCCTCCCGCTCATGTCCGCGGCCGAGACGGAGGAACTGAAGAAGGAAGCGGACCTGTTGAAGCGGAAGGCGTCCCTTTTGAAGGCGGCGGCGGACAAGAAGTACGCGGCTGCCCGCGAATTGAGGAAAAAGGCCGGGGTGGTCCGGTCGGAATCCTCGAAAAACGGCGAGGTCCTCCGGGGCAAGGCGGAACAGAACGCCGCCGTGTCCAGCTTCATCGGGGACATGTTCGGCATCATGTCGAGCATGGGGGGCATGAGCGGCATGGGCAACGTCAGCCAGAACGCGATGCTCGCCTCCTCGCTGACAGGCCAGATGGTCCAGGGCCAGCAGGCGGCGGACGCCAAGGCCGTGGCGGATGCCCATGGCGCGGCCGGACAGCTTGCCGCCGAAGCCGACAAGAAGGCCGGCCCCCTGGAGATGCGCGCGGATGAGCTCGAGAACGAGGGCAACCGGCTCATGGAGGCGAACAACCGGCTCGTCGGCATCGCGAATGCGAAGTCTCTGCTCGCGGCCTCCGACGAGCTGTTGAGAAAGGTCGACGCCGACGACCGGGGCCTGGAACGGCTCAAGGAAGCCAACCGCCTGTTCGTGGCGTCGATGACGGGCCGCTGATCCCCTTCATGCGCCGGGGCATGGGGAAGGCATGGTGGTGCTGCGCGCTCCTGGCCGCACTTTCGTTTCTCGGGTCGTGCCCCCGGGCGGATGCCGCGAAACCGGAGGCGGACCGCCTGTGCGGACGCGCCGCAAAGGCCGAAAGGGACGCCGGGGACTTCGAACGGAAATCCGAAGCGCGGCAGAAGTTCCTCAAGGGCAAGGGCGGCATCGGAACCGCCGCCGCCGCCCCCGCCCCCGCGGGCGGCACGGCCGCCGCCGCGCAGTCGATCCGGGCCCAGGCCGCGCAGGCCCGGCAGATGCTTCCGCAGATCCGGCAGGGGATCGCCGCCGCCGAACGGGACCAGGGGTCCGTCCCGGGGCTCAGCCGGTACTTCAGCCAAATGGAGAGCGTCATCGGCTCGACGCTGCAGGCCGTGGATGCCTGCCTGGCCTCCCCCGAACGCTGCAACCCCCCCCAGGTAAGCTGTCCGGCTCCGCCGAACATCGCGGTCTACAGCAAGCAGAACGCGTCCACCGCCTTGATACGCAAAGTCCAGGACAGCTACCGGCAGTCGGCGAACATGGCCCAACAGGCCTGCCTGAATCTCAAGGCGGCGGTTTCGCGGGACATCGAACGGCTCAAGAAAGACGGCCGGGGCGGCGGCGCGCCGGAAGCCGCCGGGAGCGCCGGGGCGCAGCGGTTCGGGGAAACGGACCTCTATCTCGCGCGGGCCGGGAACCTGAAGCGGGAGGCCGCGCAATTGCGCCTGGACGCCGACCGGGCGTCGGGAGTCAGGGGCTATTGCACCGTTCGGCCGCACGCCGCGGCCGGGGCACGGGACGCCGGCACGCTCGTCAAGGCGGTCAAGGCGGCCGGGACGCGGGCGGGGAAGGACGAAGCGGGATTCCCCGAAAACGGCAAGGTCGCCGATCTCAAGGCGGACTGGGACGCGAAGTGGAGCAAAGGCACGACGCTCGGGAGTCCCGTCGGTCCCCTGCCCGAGTCGGTCCCGGGCGATGTAACCGTCTCCGACCGGTTCAAGGAGTACCTGAGCGAGAAAAGCCCCTGGTGGTGGAACAAGTGGTACAAGATGAAGGCCGCGTACCGGGATGCGGACGAAGCGGTGGGGCTTACGGAATTCATCCAGTCCAGGCCGGTGGAACTTGCGAAGGACGCGGCGACGGAGTTCATCGAGTGGCGCCTCGGCAAGCACGGAAAGAGCGTCACGACGGGCCTCAAGATCCAGGGCGCGGTCAAGTCGACCGGCGAAGAGGTGGGGGAGATTCTCGTGGCGGCCCCGCAGGTGATCGCCCATGGCGGCAGGGCCGATGCGAGGAAGCTCTACGATAGGGCGGACCGGGTCCCCCTGAAGCTGGCCAACGACCTCTTCGACGAAGGCACCGGAAAGGTCCCGATGTCCCCCCGGGAAACCCCCGTGCGGGATGGAGGCCGGCAATGATCGCGGACCGGGGGCGCCGCATCGGTTTCGCGTGCGTGCTGCTGTTGCTGCCGCTGCTCCTCGTCTCGCCGAGGGAGGCCTCGGCGGCGAGGGTCGAGGTCCGCAAGGTTCTCGACACCTCCGCCCTCGGCGACCCGTTCGTCTTCGACGTCGACCCGGACGGGGCGGTCCTCGTCCTCACCCGGGAGAACGTGTTCGACGCGGGATCGGGGGAATACCTGTTCGGGCATCCGCTGAAGGATCCCGCATGGCTCTCCTTCGCCGGGAGGAGCCTGCGGCTCCTGGCGGACGGCGCCCTCTACTCCGTGGACGGAGGGACGGCGAGGAAGCTCCTGGATGTTCCCCTGATGAGCTGCGTCTTCGCCTCGGACGGCGACCGGACCTACATCGCCGGGGTCTCGGCGGACGGGAAGCCGATGCTGTTCCTTCACAAGGAAGGCGCGGGGCACAAGGCGCTGCTCGGGCTCGACGCGCCGATCGACTCCATGGCGATCGCGGGGGGGAAGCTGTTCTTCTCCGCCGGTCCCAGGATCTACGCTCTCAGGGAGGGCGGTCCCGCCCGGGTTCTTGCATACCTCCCCGGCTTTTCCCACATCCCCTCCCTTGCGGTCGACGAGGGAAACGGCCTGCTCTACTTCTCGGACGGCGACGACATCTACGCCTTGCGCGGCGAAGATTTCGTCCTGGTCAGGCGGGGCCTTGGCGGCATGCTCAGGTCCGGGAAAGGGGAGCTCCATGTCCTTTCCTGGCGCGAGCACGCCTTGTTCCGGTTGAGCGGCCTCCCGGCGGCTCTTTCCTCCGCCGGTGCGCTTTCTCCTCTCGAGGACCCCTGCAAGGCGCCCGACATGTCCCTCTACTGCAAGGCGGCTTGGTCCCGGGCGGTCCTGCGGACCCTTGGGGAGCTTTCCGCCTCCCCTTCCGACATGGCCGAGGAGAAAAAGGAATTCGAGCGGGTTATGGCTGGGCTCGAAAAGGCGGCGGAAGCTGGATCCGGGGGGGTCCGGTGGGGCGGGGGGCTGGAGCCGAAGGCGATCCGGCCGAACGGCGTGCTCACGACGGGACGGGAAGGGATCGGGGTCACGTTGTGGGACGGCAGCGAGATCCGGTTCGGGCCGGACTCCAGGGCGGTCGTCGGAGATTGCGGGCCGGGGCGGGAATGCCGCCAGACCCTCGGGAACGGGCTCCTGTATTTCGAGTCCGGCAGGCCTCCCGTCGGGGGGATGGCGATTCCGGCGATCCGCGGGGTCGTGATCGCCACGGAAGCCCTGAACGTGAGTTTTTCCTCGGCCCGGCTCGTGGTGTTCGCCTCCGGCGGCAGCACCGTCGTCGCCGTCATGGAAGGGCGGGTGAAGGCCGTGACGCCGCGCGGCGAAACGGTGATCGTCGCCCCGGGCGAGACCTTCGAGGCGAGGAAGGGCGAGCCGTCGGGCGAACCGCAGCCCGCCGATATGGGGAGCCTGAAGAAATGGTGGGAGGAGATCCGGTGAAACGCGCGGCTAGCCCGCATTTCTCACCAG
>DIVU01000011.1:33560-34255 GCA_002423365.1 Desulfuromonadaceae bacterium UBA6124
GCTGGTGAGAAATGCGGGCTAGGCGGATTGTTTTTCCCGTCGCTGCGTTCGTTATCGCGCTGATGGCGGGATGCTCCGTAAATACGAATTTCGTCTATAAGCCGAACCCGCCCGCGTCGGATGGGCGGAAGCTTCCGGTGATGGCGGCGGTCCTCCCGTTCGAGGACGGTACGGAGAACTTCACCGAGCGAGGTTCGATCATCGGCGGCGGTCAGTACAACCTGGCGAAAGTCGGATTCGCGTATATGAACGCCTTGCCGCCGGAGTTCTGGGGGAAGGCCTTCGCCGACGAGCTCACGGCCTCGGACAGCTTCCGGTCGGCCCGCTTCGTCTACAGCCCCTCCGAGATCCGGGACGAGGGTCTCCTGGTCGACGGCACCTTGAAAAAGGTCATTTACACGACAACATGGGAATCCCGGAACGAGATTTTCGTATCCTTCAAGGCCACGAGAACGTTCGACAGGAAGGTTGTCTGGGAAAAGGAAGTCGGGAAGGCATGGCAAACCCCGACGACCGTGTACGACGGGTGCCGCAAGAGGGCACAGTGCATGGCCGACAGGAAACATGACGATTGGAACAAATGGGTGGGCAGCCTCCTGGCCGAGGCGAGAGCGGATCTCGTGAGGACGCTGGCGTCGCTTCCGGAAAGTTCGGCCGGGGAGGGCTCCGGGGCGAAACCGGCGGGTCAGCCCGCC
>DIVU01000246.1 GCA_002423365.1 Desulfuromonadaceae bacterium UBA6124
GGATCTGGGGGTTCCCATCGACCTGTTGATCTACACCCCCGAGGAATTCGCAGGGATGCAGGCCGACCCCACGCCTTTCTGGAAGGCATTCCGGCGCCGGAATATCCGGATTCTCTGACGGCTCCCCTCCGCGTTGCCCTTTCCGTCTTCGATGTTAGACTTGCCCTCCCTATGACTTCACTACCCGCCCCCCGCAAACCGTTGACCGCCCTGGTATTGATTTACGGCGCCCTGCTCCTTTACGCCAGCCTCATGCCCTACGACTTCACGGGGGTGGGGGACTGGCGCCAACTGTGGCGGGGGGAATTCTGGAATCACTGGCCCTTCAATCCCCGGGCCCGCATCAGCGGCTCCGATGTGGTCAGCAACTTGGTTCTCTACGCTCCCCTGGGCCTGCTCCTGGCCACTCGCGGCCGCTTTAGCCGCCTGGGGGCGCCGACGATCTTCCTTTTCTCGACCCTGTTCTGCTCGCTCCTGAGCCTGGGGGTGGAAACCCTGCAAGGGATGACCCTGTCCCGCACCCCCAGCGCCGCCGACTGGCTGCTCAACACCTTAAGCGGGATGACCGGCGCGCTGTGCGGAACCCTCCGGGGCAAAACCGTTTGGGAACGGGGTCACGGCCGGCTCGTCAAGCGCTGGCGGGAACGGCCCCTCGATATCCTGACCCTGATGGTTGCAGGATTGCTGGCGGCCGATGCCCTATCTCCGTTCCTGCCGACGATTCTCCTTTCCCAGGTCTGGCGCAACCTGAAGAACGCCCACTTTGATCTCTTTAACGGATTGGCCCAACACCCCTGGCATGGCTGGCTGGTCACCCGCATTCTGGTCTACCTGATTCTGACCTGCCTGCTGGCCGCATGGGGGAAAGAAACGACCCGCGTTCGGGACTGGTGGCGGGCAGCGCTTCTGGCCACAGCTCTGACCTTCGCCCTGGAGTTGAGCAAACCATTCATCGTCTCGCGCACATTCAACTTGGCCAACATCGCCACCGGCGCCGCCGGAGCCGCCGCCGCCCTGCTCATCGGCCCCCTTCTCGCCCCGCGCCTCTCCCGTCGCCGCAAACTTGAACTGGGCATCCTCGCCCTGCTGGTCTATGGCTTCTACCTGGCCTGGACTCCCTTCAACTTCTCCCTCGACGGGGAACTTCTACGACGGAAGATCCCCCGCCCCATCGAACTGCTCCCCTTTTACCATTATGCCATGGGCGCCTCCCTCAACCACGCCCGGCTCTTTGTTCAGGCTATCGCCCTGAACGGGATTCTGATATATCTGCTGCGGATACGCTTCCCGAGCGTTGACGGCACCCGCTGGTGGGTCATCCCGGCCATGCTGCTGACCGGGATGATCGGTCTCCTTCAGGAAGTGGGACAACTACTTCTGCCCGGCCGCACCCCGTCAATGACCGATGTCTACTGTTTCATGCTTGGCGGCGCCCTTGGCGCCTGGGTTTCCCGCCACCATCGATCCCCCCAGGAAGACTATTGAGATGACGACCCTGCGTCTCGCCGCCGTCGGCGATCTGCTCTTCACCAACCGCCCCGGCGCCGCCGGCCCCGGTCGGGGGTTGGAAGCCCTGTCCGACGAGATCCGACAGCTCTTCGCCGACTGCGACCTGGTGCTGGCCAATCTCGAATGCACCCTCCCCGGAGGGGACCTGGTCGCCAGCGAGCCCCGCGTCCTGGCCGATGAATCGCAGATTCGCGGGCTGGCCGCGGCCGGCATCGATGCCGTCACCCTGGGCAACAACCACGCCTTCGACGCCGGCGATGCCGGGTTCCGTTCCCTGACCACCCTTTTGGATGAAACGGGAATCGCCTGGTGCGGCGCCGGACGGGATCTGGCCGAGGCCGAAAAACCGCTGATTCTCCATATCAAAGATCTGCGGATCGCCATTCTGCCGGCGGTCACCGACTCAAGCGGCATGTACCGCTTCGCCGGGGAAAACTCTAGCGGCGTGGCTCCCTTGGATATGGCCGCCCTCTGCCGCCGGATCGCCGCCCTGCGCCGGGAAGCGGACCACGTCATCCTGACGCCCCACTGGGGGGAAGAGCGCTTCCGCTTCCCCTCCCCCGCCCAGATCGAACAGGCCCGCGCCTTCATTGAGGCCGGCGCGACCCTGGTGCTGGGCCATCATCCCCATGTCGTGCAGGGCTTGGAGTTCCACCGTCAGGCACCGATCGCCTATTCGCTGGGAAATTTCCTCGCCAATGAGGTCTACTGGGACAACGGCGATACCCTGACCTGGAACCGTTTCGAACGCACCGGCTGCGTCCTGCTCGCCGAACTCGATGCCGATGGCGTGCGCAACGTTCAGCAGATTCCGGTCTTCGATGACGGTACAACCATCGCCATCGACACCAGCGGTCGGGGCGAACGCTACCTTGAGCGGGCCAATCGCTACCTGCAACAAGTCATCACGCCGCTGCGATACCGCCGGGAAGCCTTCCGGGTGCGCACCCTGCTGCCGATTCTCGGTCAACTGCGCTGGGAGAAGCTTCGCCGCCTGCGCCCCGGGCATCTAGGCAAGGCCATCCGGCTTTTCCTCCAGGGGTTGCGCTCGTAGGAACGGCCCCCCTACCGTTCCGGCAATACCACCGGCGGTACCGCGATGTCCGCGAAATCCCCCGCCGGTTTCCAGGGTTGATATTCCCAGGGTCCGACCTGCCGAATCCGCGGGTCGGCGGTGTTCGCCGCCAAGGGCCCGCTGCCCAGATCGAGGATCATCGGATCGAGATCGTAAATCCCATTCTTTTCCACCGCCGGCAGGGTCGGCTTGCGACTGCTGTCCGGGCGAAACCAGGCGTTGCCGCGAAAGACAAAGCTGCTCGGATCGGTGCCCCGCCCGGCATTGAAGGGGACGGAACCGACCCGTGCATCCATGACAACCATGTTGTTTTCGAAAAGGCCCTTGCCACTCGGCTTGAAACGTTCATCCTTGGTTTCCTGCAAAATCCGTCCGACCCATTTGCCCGGCAGAAAAAAGAGGTTGCGATGCACATGGCTCTCCTGGGGGGTGACCCAGGCGATCTGCGCTTCGCCACCGATGAAGGTGTTCCCGGCAATGGTGATATCCCGCGCCTCGAAACCTTCCACCGCCGGCCGGAAATATTGCAGTCCGGTCATGCCCCCCAGATTGATGATCCGCTCGCCGGCATTGCGTAAAAGCGAGTTCTGCACCAGGATGAAACGCGAGCCCCCCTTGATCTGGATGCCGTTGGCGTTCCGGTAGCCTTCGCCCCCTCCCAGCAGTTGACAGCCCTCGACCAGGCCGTTGCGGCAACCCACCAAATCGATAGCCGACCCCCCCCAGTTCTCGAAACGGCAGTTCCGCAGCACGAAATGCTGAACTCCGGACATTTTCAAGGCGTCGACATTCCCTTTCGGACCGATGTTGCAGACTTCGAGATTTTCCAGCAACAGATGATGGGAGGGGGTTTCGGCTTTGCCGCCGTCGTCGATATTGATGCCGTTTTGTGACGTTCCTTGAAAAACCAGATGGCTCAACTTGACGTAGGAACAACGGCTCAGCTTGGCCCCTTCCCCCTTACTGGTAAAAACCGGGGGATTGGCCGGATCGACGCCGGTGATGACG
>DIVU01000376.1 GCA_002423365.1 Desulfuromonadaceae bacterium UBA6124
CTGCCGCGCTGGTGCCGGGAGTGCGAGGTGCTGGCGGCCTGCCAGGGCGGCTGCCCCAAGCACCGCTTCGCCCAGAGCCATTACGATGAACCGGGACTGCACTATCTGTGCGCCGGCTACAAAAAGTTCTTCCGACATATCCGCAAGTACCTGAGGGCGATGACCACCCTGCTGGAGCACGGTGTGCCGGTTTCCGAGGTGATGAAAGCGGTCAAGGGTCCGCTGGTGATCCGCATCGCCGATCAGGAAGAGGCGGGGGCAAGGGCCGCGACCGACAGGCGGCCGGTCTGACCACATCTGGTCAAGAATACGGGGTCGGTACGGCCATGCCGTCACAACCGACATTCAAAACAGGAGTCGCGATGATGAGAATGTGGCGTTCGGGAACGTTGATCCTGCTGGGACTGGTGCTGACCATTGCGACCGCCGAGGCCGGCGGTCTCTACCTTTACGAAATCGGCAGCCCCGACGTCGGCCTGGCCGCCGCCGGTTACGCCGCCCGGGCCGAGGATGCCGGCACCGCCTTTACCAATCCGGCCGGGATGACCCGCCTGGAGCGCCCGTCCCTGTTGCTCGGTGCCCAGCCGATGTACCTCAACATCGACTTTGCCACCGAAAGTAACAGCACGGAGGCGGGCAATGACGGCGACAGCAACGGCTGGCTGCCGGCCGGCGGGCTGTTCTACGTTCATCCGGTCAACGACAGGCTCGCCCTCGGCCTGGCCATGACCGGCTACTTCGGCCTGGCCCTCGACTATCAGGACGACTGGGCCGGCCGTTACTATGTGCAGGACACCACCCTGCAGGCGGCCGCCATCCAGCCGGCCATCGCCTGGCAGGTCAATGACCAGCTCTCGGTCGGGGCCGGGGTGGCGGTGCTCTACGGCCTGCTCGAGGAAAAGCTGGCGGTCAACCGCAGCCTCGATGCCTTGCCCGATGGTGAGATCAAGCTCGAAGACGATGACTGGACCGTGCAGTTGAACCTCGGCGTGCTCTACGCGCCGGCGTCGGGCACCCGCTTCGGCCTGACCTATCTTTCCGAGGCGGACCTTGATTTCTCGGACCGGGCCGATGTCAGCGGGTTCGGGCCGACATTGACCGCAATTCTGGGCCTCGGTAGCCGGACCGTCGATCTCGGCGTGACCATGCCCCAGGCGCTCATGTTCAGCGTCTACCACGAGCTGAACGACCGGTTGGCGGTGATGGGGAACCTCGGCTGGCAGGACTGGTCGGAGTTCGGCAAGGTCGAAGTTTCGATCAGCAACACCCGTGTCGACCTCACCACCGACCTCGACTACCACGACACCTGGCACGTTGCCCTGGGCGCCCAGTACCGGGTTGCCGAGCCCTGGCTGCTGACCGCCGGCATCGCCTATGACAGCGCCATGATCGACGAAGAAGACCTCGGTCCGACCTTGCCGGTGGGCGAGAGCTGGCGCTTTGCCCTGGGCGGTCGCTACAGCTGGTCCCGTGACCTGACCTTCGGCGCGGCCTATGAACTGGCCTGGGCCGGCGACCTGGACATGGACGTGGAACGCGGCCCGCTGGCCGGGCGGGTTTCGGGCACCTATGAAAATACGGCGATCCATTTCGTGGCGCTCAACGCCGAATGGCGCTTCTGAAACGTTGCGCCGCCAACGGTCCGGCATCCCCCGGCCTAGCGAGAAAAGGAGAGCATCATGCGTCGAAATCATCAGCTTGTTGTCATTCTCACAGTTTTGCTGGGCGGCATCTTCCTGACCTGCCCGCCACGGACTTACGCCGCAACCGCCGGCGAAATCGACAAGGGAGTCGATCTCGCCCTGGAAAAGCTCTATGCCGCCTCGCCGGTCGCCAAGGAACTCTCGACGATTGCCAAGGGAATTCTGGTCTTCCCGGATGTGATCAAGGCCGGTCTGATGGTCGGTGCACAGTACGGACAGGGGGCCCTGCGGGTCAACGGCAAGACCACCGGCTATTACAACACGGTGGCGGCCTCCTATGGACTCCAGGCCGGGGCGCAGAGCTTCGGCTACGCCATGTTCCTGATGACCGAGGATGCCCTGGCCTACCTGGACAAGAGCGGCGGCTGGGAGGTCGGGGTCGGACCGAGCCTGGTAGTGGTGGATGAAGGTGTCGCCCGGAACCTGTCAACATCGACCGCCAAGGATGACATCTATGCTTTTATCTTCGGGCAGAAGGGGCTGATGGCCGGCATCGGCCTGCAGGGATCGAAAATCACCAGGATCACTCCGGACCGATAAGGCGGGGTGGTTCGTTCGCGCGGGTAAAAACCCGGAGGCGCCGCTACTTCGCGGTCGGAAATACTGAAAAGGAGGATCAAAATGGAAGAGATATGGCAGCTCAGGTGTAAATCGATGCTGTGGATCATGGTCGTGACGCTGGGGATGGTTCTGGGGGGTGGCGTCGATCCGGCCCCGGCCGAGGATCAGGCTCCGGCGGCAGTAGTCGCGGAGCAGGATGCGGAAGCCCGGGAAATTCTGCTGAACATGGCCGACTTTCTGTCCAAGGCGCCAGCGTTCAGTGTTACCGTCCGCAGCGGCTACGACGCGATTCAGGCGGATGGCCAACGGATCGAATTCGGCGAGCGGCGCCAGATTCTGCTGCAGCGCCCCGACCGGCTCCGCGTCGAGGGCGAACGCAGCGACGGCGACCGGGGCCTGGTCGTTTTTGACGGCCAGGGGATCACCGCCTTCAAGGCCAATGACAACGTCTATGCCCGCGTGGCAAAACCCGGGACGGTCGATGACGCCGTGGTCTATCTGGTCAGGGATCTGCAAATGACCTTGCCTTTGGCCCGGATGTTCCTTACCGATTTCCCGCAGGATTTGGAAAAGCAACTTGCGGCGGTCCATTACGTGGAGGAAAACCACCTCTTCGATGTCTCAACCGACCACCTCGCCGTCCGCTCGACGGAAGTCGATATGCAGGTCTGGATTGCCCAGGGGGAGCAGCCGCTGCCGAGAAGGGTCATTCTCACCTATAAAAATGCGCCGGGGCAGCCCCAGTTCCGGGCCGACTTCGCCGATTGGAACATGTCCCCTTCGGTCGATGATGCCAGTTTTTCTTTCACTGCGCCGGCCGGGGCGGAACAGATTCCATTTCTTGCTCCCGTTCGGCAAATGGGTTCCATCCCCCCGCAGAAAGGAGCCGAGCAATGACTCTCAGATCGCCAGTGGCCGCACTTTTCGTCGGAACGATCTTTCTTTTTGGCATCACTCTCACCGGCTTGGCCGAGGCCCGCGGCGGCGGGCGCGGCGGCGGAGGTGGAG
>DIVU01000263.1 GCA_002423365.1 Desulfuromonadaceae bacterium UBA6124
CCTCGATCACCCGTTCCAGCCCCGCGAAGCGATAGGACGCGCGAAAGCGGTCTCGGGAAGAATGGGATTCGAAAAGCGCTTGCGGACAACCGTTTCCGGTCGGGCCGGGAATGGAGTCGGGGGTCGGGGTCACCGGCCGATAGCCCTGGAAAATCCGTCAACGATTGATGATGAGCGCCCGCTTCGGCTCATTGGCAGACCCCCGTCACCGCCCTGATCTATCCGTTGAGCAACTTCACCACGGCGCTGCCGTCGGAATCGTAATCGATGATGTTGTGACAGCCATAGTTCTGTTCGATATGGAAGAGCCGGTCGAGGGGGGCGCCGATGGCGTCGAGAAGGAGAACCCGGTTGACGCCGCCGTGCCCCACCACCAGCACCTCTTCCCCGGGATGCCAGTCGAGGATGCGGCGCAGAGCCGGGCGCAGTCGCGCCGCGAGATCGAGGAGGGTTTCCCCGCCCGGCACCCGGTAGTGGACGATGTCGGCAAGGCGCGCCTGCCATTCCTGTGGATAGCGAGCCTGCAGCTCCCTCCATGTCAGCCCTTCCCATTCGCCAATATGCAGCTCGCGCAGCTCGGCGGTCGCCACCGGGGTCAGATCGTGGGACGCGGCGAGCAGCTGTGCCCCTTGCAGGCAGCGGCTCAGATCGCTGCTGTAGACGGCGCACAGCGGGCAGCTTCCCAGACGGGGGAGCAGCGCCCGGTACTGGGCCAGCCCTTCGGCGGTGAGGGGCACATCCCCCTGGCCGTTGTAGCGTTTGTCCTCGAAACCCGCGACCTGGCCGTGGCGGATGAGATGGATGCGGGTGGGTATTTTGCCCATAGCGTCAGTCACGCGTGTTTGAGCAGAACGACCAGCAGCAGGGCGAAGATCTCCATGACTTCGTTCCCCGCCCCTAGAACGTCGCTGGTGACGCCGCCCAGCCGATGCTGAAAATAGCGCAGCAGCAGCACTCCGACCAGGCCGAAGACAAGCAGCACTGCCAGCCCCTTCAACGCGAAAAGAACCAGGGTCGCGACGCAGAAGGTCGCCGTGGCGATGAAGAACTCGCGCTTGCCGACGTGGTCGACAAAAGCGCCTGATCCGGTGCCGGAACGGATGCTGCTGTTGTAAGCGGCGAGCAGTACCTGGACCCAGCGCCCGGCCATGGGCATAAAGATCAAGGCTTGGGGCTTGAGCTGCACCGGCACGTTATGCAGGATCACATACTTGAGCAGCAACACCATGACCAGGCTGATCACCCCAAACGCGCCGACCCGGCTTTCCTTCATGATGCGCAAGACCCCCTCGCGGTCCTTGCCGCCGGCCAGGCCGTCGCAAAGGTCGGCGATGCCGTCGAGATGCACAGCGCCGGTGATGGCGATCATCGTCAGCACCAGCAGGCTGTCGACGACCGCCCGGGGGATGAGGGACGTCAGGGCCTGGTCCATGGCCACCAGCCCCAACCCCATGAGCAGGCCGATGGCGGGCCAGAAGGCCATGCCGCGCCCCAGGCGTTGCGGATCACCGGAGAGATCGTCGGCCACCGGAAAGACGGTCAGGAAACCGCCGGCGATGCGAAATTCCTCCCAGAGTCGTTTCATCCTTCACTCCCTTCGGCCGCTCCAGCGGCATCAAAGGCTTTGCTTTGCACAGGAGACGCGGCGCCGCCGCGTTCAGTCCCCGGCAGGACCGTCGTCGGCCACTTTCCGGCCAGGGAGGACCAGGGCGTCCTCGATCCGCTCCCAGATATCCTCCCGTCCCTCCTTGCTGAGGGCGGAAAAGAAACTGAAAGCCTCCAGCGGCAACCCGGTGGCTTCGAGGATCGGCTTGACCTGGGCGGCGCGCCGATTGCGGCTGATCTTGTCGATCTTGGTGATGACCGGGATGGTCGGCACCTCGAATTCTTCGAGCCAGTCGAGCAGATCGAGATCCTCTTCCCGGGGAACGCGGCGAATGTCGAAGAGGACGACCACCCCTTTGAGCTGCTCGCGCCGCTCCAGATAGGTGCGGACCATCGGCCCCCAGTCCTTCTTCACCGCCAGGGGCACTTTGGCGAAGCCGTAGCCCGGGAGATCGACCAGGGAGAACTCGCCGTTGATGTCGAAAAAGTTAAGCAACTGGGTACGCCCCGGGGTCGATGAGGTCCGCACCAGGCCGCGCCGATTGACAAGGGTGTTGATCAGAGTACTCTTGCCCACGTTGCTGCGTCCGGCGAAGGCCACCTCGGGCAGCGACGTCTCGGGGTAATTGCCGGGACGGGTGGCGCTCTTAATGAAAGTGGTGGAACGGATGATCACGAAAAACCTCTCTGGAAGAGACTGAAAGGTGTGAAAAAACCTTGGGCGCGGGAACTTTAGCACAGGCTGCGGGGAAAAAGATACCCCGACCACCCAAGGCGACCGCCGGGATGATTAAATCGCCGGCAAAGAGCTTGAATCGCACCCTTTACCCGTAAAAACCATTGATTTTTTCTTTTAAAGCTGGTACCAAGTAGGCTGGTTTTGCGCCCCGCACCCCATAGGGGCGACTCAGCGAGCGGATGCCGATTTCAAATTCTTATATATATAAATCCACTTCCAAGGAGACCTCTGCAATGAACGTCCGCATGCGGATCAGCCTTATCGCCATTCCGATCCTGTTTTTCGTACTTCAGGCAGGCCTTGTTTTCGGTGGGGAGTCCCGGCCCGGCAAGTTTGTCACCATCGACGGCCAGGAAATCACTTTCTTCCAGATTGAAGGACGCCCGGTCATCAAAGGCTGGCTGAACGGAACCGCCATCGACATCCCCCTGGAAACGGTTTCGCAGATCGTCTTCTTCGACAGCCCTGACATCAACTACAGCATGTTCGGCAACGACATCAGCTCGGGCAATGTCGAAGTCACCCGCAAGGCGGACGGCAAGAAGTTCATGATCCAGGATGCTTTCCTCCCCTCGGATTGCGATTGCACCTACGTCACCTACACCTACCGCAATCCCTTCACCGAAGAGATCAACCAGGGCAACACCGCCGTCGACGGCCTGCGTAAGGTTATCTTCGAAGATGGTATGAAGTAGACGGCGCCCACGCCTCCCTGAAGATCCCGACGGGGCCCGGCAACGGGTCCCGTTTTTTATTCCCCGCCGCGCCTCATCCTCCCCCTGGACATTCCCGGGAATTCTGCTATAAAATCCAAAAAAGACCAAACAGGTCATTTATCTCAAACCCAAGGAGACCGCCATGCTCAGCCCAAAACTTCAGGACGCCCTCAACGAGCAGATGAAGAACGAGTTTTTCTCCGCCTACCTGTACATGGCCATCGCCGGCTACTTTCAGTCCGAGGATCTCCCCGGCCTCGCCGCCTGGATGCGGGTGCAGGCGCTGGAAGAGATGACCCACGGCGAGAAGTTCTACAATTTCATCGCCGACGCCGCCGGGCGCACCGATTTCCGGGGCTTCGAGGCGCCGAAGAACAACTACGAATCGCCCCTTGACGCCTTCCGTTACAGCCTCAAGCACGAAAATTTCGTCACCGACCGCATCAACAAGCTCATGGATCTGGCCAAGGAGGAGAGCAATCACGCCGCGCAGATTTTCCTGCAATGGTTCGTCACCGAGCAGGTCGAGGAAGAGGCCAATTTCTCCCTCATCGTGCGTAAGCTCGAACGGATCGGCAACGACGGCAACGGCCTGCTCCGTCTCGACGAGGAACTCGCGCAGCGGGTCTTCGTGCCGCCGGCCACGGCGGCTTGATCGCCCCATCCCCCAACAAACAAAAAGGGCGAACCCGCGGGTTCGCCCTTTTTGTTTGTTTCCTTTGTCACCGGCTCACTCCTGGCAGGAGGGCTCGATCGCCACGCAAATTCCCCGCCGCAACAGAATGGCGGCTTCCTCGGGCGGCAGCGGCTTGCTGAACAGAAACCCTTGAATTTCGTCGCAATGACGATCCTGCAGAAAGGCCAGCTGGCCGACCGTTTCCACCCCTTCGGCGATGACCTTGAGGTTGAGGCTGTTGCCCATGGAGATGATCGCCGAGGCGATGGCGGCGTCGGTGGAATTGTTCTCCACATCGCGCACGAAGGATTTGTCGATCTTCAGGGTATTCACCGAAAAACGCTTGAGGTGCGCCAGAGAGGAATAACCGGTGCCGAAATCGTCGATGGAGATGTGGATTCCCAGATCGCGCAACTGATTGAGAATCGACACGGCAAAGTCGGGATTCTGCATAATGACCGTCTCGGTGACCTCGAACTCCAGCAACTCCCCCGGTAAACCGACCTGGTCAAGAATCCGTTGGACCGAAGCGACGAAATCGCGGTATTGCAGCTGGTAGCCGGAAAGGTTCACCGCCATCCGCACCGCCGCAATTCCCTCCTGTTGCCAGAGCCGCAACTGTTCGCAGGCTCGGCGCATGACCCATTCGCCCAAGGGGATAATGATCCCGGTCTCCTCGGCGATGGGGATGAAATCCCCCGGCGCGACCAGGCCCAGTTCGGGATGCTCCCAACGCACCAGCGCTTCCATGGCGACGACACGACCGCTGAGGGCTTCGACCTTGGGCTGGTAGTGCAGGCGGAACTCCTCCCGATCGAGGGCGCGGCGCAGACCGTTGGTCAGGATCAGGCGCCGGTCGGCGTTGATATCCATGGCGCCATCGTAAAACTTGTAATTGTTGCGCCCCTGGGCCTTGGCGCAATACATGGCAATATCGGCTTTCTTGATCAACCCGGCAGGGTCGTCGCTGTGCTGAGGGAAGAGGCTGATGCCGATACTGGTGGTGATGAAGAGCTCGTGCCCTTCCACCTGTAGCGGTTGGGCCAGCCGTTTGAGGATCTTGTCGGCCACCTGCTCGGCCTCTTCCATGGTGTTGAGATTGCCGAGGATGACGGTGAACTCGTCCCCACCCAGGCGGGCGACCGTATCGACCTCGCGGACGCAGAGCCGCAAACGGTCGGCGATCTCCTGCAGCAGGATATCCCCCACCGAATGTCCGAGGGTGTCGTTGATGATCTTGAAGCGGTCGAGATCGAGAAAGAGTACCGCCACCAGCTTCTTCGCCCGCCGGGCCAGGGCGTTCGCCTGCTGCAGCCGGTCGATGAAAAAGAGCCGGTTGGGCAAACTGGTGAGCATGTCGTGGTGGGCCATGTGATAAAGCTGTTCCTGGGCCTTCTTGCGCGAGGTCACATCTCGACAGATGGCCCAGATCGCCCCTCGGGAATCCTCTTGCCGGCTGAAGGTGACATTCCCCTCCACCTCAATCACCCGCCCCCCCTTGGCCAGGAAGCGCCCTTCGAGATAGCGACTTTCCTGGGAATCGAAAACCCGTTGCAGTTCGGTCAGGCATTTGGGCCGGTCATCCTCGACCAGAATCCCCTGCACGCGCAGCTCCGGTTCGGCTTCCGGGCGGTAACCCAGGGTTTCCCGCCAGGCTCGATTGGCATAGAGAAACCGCCCCGTGGCGTCGGCACTGAAGATGAGATCGTTGGCCGAATCGAGAAAATCGCGCAAACGCTCCCCGCTCTCGCGGACCGCCTGGTTCTCGCGGCGCAGCACCGCCATGAGATAGGCGCCAATCACCGCCGCCGCCGCGTTGAGCAGGCTGACCCAGCACCACATGAGCACGAGATAAAGCCCATCGTTATGCAGGGAATCTTTAACGAAGGGCATGTCGATGTGGGGAATGATCCGCACATAGGTGGCAAGCAGCAAACAGCCGTAAAAGCCGCCGCCGAGAGCCCCAAGCAGCCAGACGGTCTGACGTTTTTCGACCAGCACCGACGCTTCGAGGGTGACCAGCAGATAGACCGGCCAGAACCAGCTGGCGCCGCCGCCGCTGAAATAGACCAGCACGGTGACAAAACAGAGATCGAGGATGATCTGCAACGGCGCCACCGAGACAACAAACCGGGTATGCCGGAAGATGCGCGGAAAGACCGCGTTGTAAAAAACAATGGCCGCCGACGAAAGAACGAGGATCGCGATCTGCGTGCCGTTGAGGAAAAAACCGTATTCGCTGAAGGAGTAAAGGACGCCGGCACAGACTCCATAAATACCCACCAGCGCCAGAAAAAGCCAGCGAGCCCGGGCGGCCAGGCGCAATCGGCCAAGGGGATCGGTAAAAAGCTGGGAATAACGGCCCAACCCCCGGGGAAATCCCAATCCACCGACCTCGCCCTCGATGGTTCCCTTTGTTTTTGCTTCGTCCTGATGCATTCAGCCGCCCATGAAAGAATGAATTAGCCTTAATTATGAGGGCTGTCGTCCGCCCCGTCAAGGGGATGAAACCGGCCTGCCACCCAATCGCCCCGTAGAAGAAAGCATTTATCAGGCCAAATTTTTAGCTCATTAAAAATGCGGGGAGCCCCCGGCCAAACGCGAAAAAAAGGCCCGAACTCACGTTCGGGCCGTGCATGGATCGTAAAACGGCGCCCGCGACGACTGCGGGCGACCGGGAAAATGACGAAATCAGCGGGTCAAATGCCGGTATTTAATACGATGCGGCTGGTCAGCGGCGGTGCCGAGGCGTTTTTTGCGGTCCGCTTCGTATTCGGAATAGTTGCCTTCGAACCAGACCGCTTTGCTCTCCCCTTCGAAGGCGAGGATGTGGGTGGCGAGGCGGTCGAGAAACCAGCGGTCGTGGC
>DIVU01000160.1 GCA_002423365.1 Desulfuromonadaceae bacterium UBA6124
TGCCCAGGTGCAAGGCGCCCGAAATGCGAGGAGTGAGGCGTACCTGCAGGTACGTCGCAGCGACGAGGATGAGGGCAACGCCGCGGATGGGCGTTTTTCATCAGCCGCTCACACCACCGGCACCGGCGGCGTCGGCTCCAGCTTCCAGATATCGCGGTTGTAATCCCGCATGGTGCGGTCGGTGGAAAACTTGCCGCTGCACGCGGTGTTGAGGATACTCATGCGCACCCAGTTCTCCTGATCCCGATAGGCGATATCGACCTGTTGCTGGGCCTCCAGATAACTGCGGAAGTCGGCGGCCACCAGCCAGGGATCATGGGGATTGCGAATCGCCCGCGTCAGGGGATCGAAGATCTCCGGCTCGAACTGGTTGAAGTGCCCGCTCTCCAGCAGGCGCATGACCCGGGCCAGATCCTCGTCGGCCTCGATAATGGCGTTGGGATCATAATGCCCACGCAGCGCCTCCACCGCCTCGGCGGTCAGGCCGAAGAGGAAGAAGTTCTCATCGCCGACCTCCTCGCGGATCTCGATGTTGGCGCCGTCCAGGGTGCCGATGGTCAGCGCCCCGTTCATCATGAACTTCATGTTGCCGGTTCCCGAGGCTTCCTTCCCGGCCGTGGAGATCTGCTCCGAAAGGTCGGTGCCGGGGGCGATGATCTCCATCAGCGACACGCCGTAGTTGGGGATAAAAGCCACCTTGAGCCGATCCCCCACAGCCGGGTCGTTATTGACCACTTCGGCGACGTTGTTGATCAGCTTGATGATGCGCTTGGCCAAAAAGTAGCCGGGCGCCGCCTTGCCGCCGATCAGGACACAGCGGGGGGTCCAGTTGTCGTCGTCGCCGCGCTTGAGGCGGTCGTACAGGTGGATGACGTGGAGGATGTTGAGCAGCTGCCGCTTGTACTCGTGGATGCGCTTGACCTGGACATCGAAGAGCGCCTCGATATTGAATTCGACGCCGCAGCGGGTCTGCACCAGGCTCGCCAGACGCGCCTTGTTGTCCTGCTTGACCTGCCGCCAACGGGCGCGAAAGGCGGGATCGTCGGCCGACAGGGCGAGCCGGGAGAGGAGTTGCAGATCGGTGACCCAGGCGTTGCCGCCAAGGGTTCCGGTGATCAACTGGGCCAGCTCGGGATTGCACCAGGCGAGCCAGCGGCGGGGGGTAACGCCGTTGGTCTTGTTGTTGAACTTCTCCGGCCAGAGCTCATAGAAGTCACTGAACAGTCCCTGCTGCAACAGCCGCGAATGAAGTTCGGCGACGCCGTTCACCGAGAAACTCCCGACGATGGCGAGATAGGCCATGCGCACCTGCGGCTGGGGCCCTTCCTCGATAAGCGACATGCGCCGCTGGCGCTCGAGATCCCCCGGCCAGCGCCGGGAGACTTCGACCAGGAAGCGGGCGTTGATTTCATAGATGATGTCGAGCAGGCGCGGCAGCAGGTGCTTGAAAAGGGAGACCGGCCAGCGCTCCAGAGCCTCGGGAAGCAAGGTGTGATTGGTGTAGGCCATGATCTGACTGGTGATGTTCCAGGCCTCGTCCCAGCCGAGACCGTGGACATCCATGAGCAGGCGCATGAGTTCGGGGACGGCGCAGCTCGGATGGGTGTCGTTGAGCTGAAAGCAGTTCTTGGTCGCGAAGTCGGTGAAATCCCGCCCCTTCTGCCCGGTCCAGCGTTGCAGCACATCTTGCAGGCTCGCCGAGGCGAGGAAATACTGCTGGCGCAGGCGCAGCTCTTTGCCGTTTTCACTGGAGTCGTTGGGATAGAGGACCATGGTGATGTTCTCGGCGGCGTTCTTGTCCGAGACCGATTCGGGATAGAGCCCCGAATTGAACTCGCCGAGGTCGAATTCGTCGGTGGCGGCGGCCTTCCACAGCCGCAGGGTGTTGACCGTACCGTTGTGATAGCCCGGCACCGGGATGTCGTAAGGAACCGCCAGCACGTCGTTGGTGTCGACCCAGCGCGCCCGCAGCACACCGGTGGCGCTGCGATAGAATTCGGTGCGCCCGCCGAAATGGATGCGCATGGTGTATTCGGGGCGTACCAGCTCCCAGGGATTGCCGTCCCGCAGCCAGTGATCGGGCTCCTCGGACTGGCGGCCATTGACGATGTTCTGGCGGAACATGCCGTACTCGTAACGGATGCCGTAGCCCATTACCGGCAGCTGCAAGGTCGCGCAGCTGTCGAGGAAGCAGGCCGCCAGCCGCCCGAGGCCGCCGTTGCCGAGCCCGGCGTCGTGCTCGTTGGCGCTCAACGTTTCCAGATCCTGGCCGAGACACTGCATGGCCAACGCCGTATTTTCGTCGAGATCGAGATTGAGCATGGCGTTGCCCAAGGCCCGTCCCATGAGGAATTCGAGGGAGAGATAGAAGGCCTGGCGGCAACCGTCGGCCTCGTAGGCGTAGCGGGTGCTCTTCCAGCGCTCCATCAGGCGGTCGCGCAGGGTCAACACCAGGGCCTGATAGGCGTAATGGGGGGAGCGGCAATGACGGTCGCGTCCCAGGGTGTAGGTGTAATAGTGGCGAAAATCCTCGACCAGATCGAAAATGTCCATGCCCAGGGGGGGGAGTTCGGTGAGGCTGTCGCGCAGGGCATTGGGATCCAGCGGTTTATCCATCGTCAACTCCTATGCGGATCTGCTCCGCCTGTGAAATATCCGGAAATTACGGCGCGGGGGCTAATAGGGGGCGCCGTCGGGATCAAACCAGTTTCAGCAGCAGTAGATTGACCAGTCCGATCAGAAAACCGAGCAGGGCCCCAAAGAGATTAATGTATTTGAATTGCTCCTGCATGATGCCCATGAGCAGCCCTTCGACCTTGAGGATATCGAGCGAATTGACTTTATCCTCGACGATCCGCCGCACGTTGAGGGTTTCGACCAGAGGCGGCACCTCTTTTTTCAGCAGCTCGGCCAGCTGTTTGAAGAGCCCGGCCTCCAGCTCCTCGCGCAGGTCGGCGGGAACCCGGGCCGAGAGCCGGCCCAGGGGCTTGCGGAAGAGCCAAAGGTCGAAACGCTCGGCGAGAATCCGGTCGAGCGCCTCCCGCGCCGCCGGGGTCCGCAGCTCGGCCAGCAAGCGGTCGGCGAAGAGATCCCTGACCCGCGCCAGCCCCCCCTCGGGAAGCAGCCGCTGCAGCAGGGAGCCGAAGGAGCTGTCCTTGATCCGCTCCACCCCCCGTTCGGCGAAAGCGAGCAGGGTTTCGGCGGCACGCCGCCCCTGCACGCCGGCAACCACCCGCTCGCGGATGAAACGACGGGTGCCGGCGACCTTTTCGTAGGGGACTTTTTCCAGATAAGAGGCCACCGGCCGGTCGAGGAAGCCGTCGAGCCGCTCGCGGATGGCCGCCGCCACCTGGGCCTGGGTCTTCTCCTCCCGCAGCCAGCGGGAAATCTCCTCACCGGCCTTGTCGAGGAATTCGGGGATGCGCCCGTAGACCTTGTCCATGTCGAAGAAACCGGCGAGAATCGCCGACAGGCCGCCGAGGGAGTCGAGAAAACCCTCGACCCCCGCCCGCGCTTTCTTCACCAGCCGCCCCCGGAATTCGGGGTCGTAGAGCATGCCGCCGAAGCGCTCCAGCACCGGCGGCACCTCTTTTTCCAGCTGGCTCAGCAGCACCTCCACCAGTCCGGCGGGAAGCACCTCGCGCAGGCTGCGCTGCGAGGTCACCCACTGTTCCGTCTTGGTATCGACAAAGGCGGCGACGGCGCGGGCCACCCCGTCGGAGCGCAAGAAATGCGAGAGTTTGTCGTCGAGATGGCCGCGCAACGCCTGATAGCGTTCGGGGGTAAGAAAGTTCTCCAGATCCTTGGCCAGCAGCTCGTTCCCCTTACGCGCCAGATAGGTGCGCAGCAGACGTTCGAAATCAGGGCTTTCCAGATATTCGAAGATCCCCTTGACCAGCTTCCAACGCAGCAGTTCCACCAGATCGGCGAAGCGTCCGCGCAACTCGGCGGGGACCAGCGAGGCCACCGGCCCCAGATCGCGGTCGAGAAAGAGGCCGAGCTTGTCGGCGACGGCGCCTTTCAGTTCCCGGCGGAAACCCTCTTTTTCGAGGGCGAGGCCGACATCTTCCGAGGTCAGCAGATGACTGCCGACCATCTCTCCCATCTTTTCCGCCAGTTCGCCGCGCTTGCCGGGAATGATGCCCGGCGTCAGCGGCAGACGCAGGCCGAAGACCCGCCAGGGCCGCAGGGGCCGAAAGAGCATGCGGATGGCGATGTAATTGGTGACGTAGCCGATGAAGGCCCCGAGCAAAGGGGGCGCGAGGTAGGGCAAAAGTTCTTGAAAGGTCCAGTCAGGCAAGGGCGACTCCGGTTTTTTTTGGCATCATAACCGTAAAAGACCCGCATAACAAGTCACACAAAACCGACCGGTCTGTTATATTGAGTGCGTTTCCCTTTTCCCTGCGAGGACTTTCATGACCAGCGAACCGACTGAACCGTTGCAACCCGAAGAAGAGGAACTCTGTATCCGCGAAATGAACATCGACGATTTTCCCATCGTCTTTCACATCGGCGAGGACCTCTTCACCTCGGACTATTCCCCCAGTATGTACCGGACCTGGGACGAGTACGAAATCACCACCCTCTACAATTCGGACACCGAACTCTGCCTGGTCGCCGAACTGGGTGAAAAGATTCTCGGCTTCGCCCTCGGCACGACCGTGGAAAAGAGCAATTCCGCCTGGAAATACGGCTATCTGGTCTGGCTCGGCGTGCGCCCGGGCCTGCAGAAAGGCGGGGTCGGCGCCGCCCTCTTCAAGGAGATCAAGCGGCGCATGCGCGAACAAGGGGTGCGCATGATCATCGTCGACACCGACGCCGACAATACGGCGGGGATTCACTTCTTCCAGAAACAGGGCTTCGGCAACATTCAGCAGCATGTCTACATGACCCTCAACCTTTCGCGCAAGAGTCCGAAAAAACGCAAAAAAACGGAGAAACCGGAGAAGCATAAATGAGCGAGACCCGCGACACCCTCTGGCGCGCTATCGACCCGACCCGGCTGCGCCGCACCCTCATGGAGATGCTGGAAATCTACTCGCCCGCCGGCAAGGAAGAGGATGTCCAGCTCTATCTCGAGGACCTGCTGACCCAGGCCGGCTTCGCCGTCGAACGGCAGATCGTCGAGGAGGACCGCTACAATCTGCGGGTGACGATGGGCCCGGCGCCGCCGCGCCTCTATCTGGTCGGCCACGTCGACACCGTGACCGCCTGGGACCTGGAGGAATTCGGCCCGCGCGAGGAAGAAGGGATCATCTACGGCCTCGGCAGCGCCGACATGAAGGGGGGCTGCGCCGCCATGGTCGAGGCCTTTCTCGCCCTGGCCACCCTCCCCGAGGAGCAGCGTCCCCCGGTCGGCCTGCTGCTGGTGGTCG
>DIVU01000294.1 GCA_002423365.1 Desulfuromonadaceae bacterium UBA6124
CAAGAGTTATTTTGTGACAACACCTTGCACTGCAAATAGTGGTCGAGCCACTCCTTGGTGATCCGCTTGAGTTGTCCGAAGAGGTGCAGTTTGGGTTCGTCGCCGGGATCGCGCCAGTGGGCCATGAGGAGCCGCTTGGTGAGATGGAACAGGAGGGTCGATTGCCTAAGATCGCCGGTGTGAACCAGATTGAGGTCTACCCCTTCGCCGATGATGCCCTGGTTCTTGGTAATCGTCGGTCCGACAAGGTCCGGGGTCAGATCCATAATGGAATCATCATTGAATCTGGCCGTCAGGCGCTCTTCCGGCAGCTCGACACGGTAGCCGGTAACGCGGGGGAAATGGATCTCCAGGGCGTCGCGTTCGGGGCGGACGGCCCTGACCCGGATCGTCTCCCGCGGTGGCTGAGGCGGTGCTACAACCGGCTTGGCCGTGAAGTCGAAGGGGATCCCCAGGACATCGGCGTATTCCACATCGAAGAGTCCATCGTCGTTGAGATCGTAAGACTGGCGACGCAGGGCGCGGCCGATGACCTGCTCGCAGAGAAGCTGGGTGCCGAAGGCCCGAACGCCTAGGACATGGGTGACGGTCCTGGCGTCCCATCCTTCGGTGAGCATGGAGACCGAAACGACGCAGCGGATGGAGTCGCCCAGGGTGCCCGGCTTGCCGACCGTGTTCATGACCTCCCGGAGGATGTCCTGATCGGTCAGGTTTTCGGCCTGTCGGCGGTCACCGGTCCGCTCGATGATCTCGCGGCGGAAGCGGTCCAGTTCGTCGGCGGCCATGGTGCGGAAGTTATCGTCCAGGGCTTCCCCGGATTCGAGCTGCTCGCTATCGATCAGCAGGGTGCGGGGCCGGGAGATGGGGTTGTCGTACTCATCGAAGTTGCGGAACAGCTCAAAACGGCCGTTGACGACCTGACTGGTGCCGTCGTCGCTTTCCCGGCGAAACCCGGAGATGAAGTCATACACCAGCTTGGAGGTTGAGGTGTTGTTGCACACAACGATAAAGCACGGTGAGATGCGTATTTTGGCTGCTTCCCAGAGATCGTATGTCTTTTTGTAATGACCGTAGAGGGCCTCCAGGGCCGTCTGTAGCTCTGCGGGGAGGCTCAGGGGATCAAGGTTCTTCGCCTTACCGCGTCCTTTTTTCGGCATCTTCGGACCGATGTGCTTCCATAACTCACGAAAGCGGGGCATCTCGCCACCGGGGATGTTGTCGGCGACGGGTACGCGGGGAAGCTTGACAATGCCACATTCAATGGCATCCATGAGGGAGAAATCACACATCGTCCAGGGAAAGAGGGTCCCCTCCGCATAGCCGGAGCCGCTCAGGAAAAAGGGCGTGGCAGAGAGGTCGATCACCTGGGTCAGGCCGAGTTTCCGCTTCACCGTTTCCAGGCCGGTGATCCAGAGGCGGGCCGCCTCGTTGTTCTTTTCCGCTTCTTTGCGTTCGTCGCCCTTCAGGTCGTCACCATTGTCCTCGTCACCGGGTTTTTCCCGGTAGCAATGGTGCGCCTCGTCATTGATGACCAGGATGTTCTTCATACCCATCAGGTCGGGCATGACCCGCTGCAGCATTTGCCCTTCCGTTTCCAGGGTGCTCAGAGCTTCTCCACGGCCCTGGAGTAGGGAGCGGCCGCCCTTGGAGAGATCCAGCCTCTCGCGGAGCTTGAAGGCATGGTAATTGGTGATGACGATCTTGGCGCGGTCCAAATCCCCGAGCATATCCTCCGGGATCAGTTCGCGGCTCTGGTAGTAGCTATCCGGGTCATTGGGCTTCAGGACGCGCAGGCGGTCGCGGATCGTGAGTCCCGGCGTGACGACGAGAAAGCCCCGGGTAAACTTCTTGACGCTGGGCCTTCGGACAGAATTGATCGTCTGCCAGGCGATCAGCATGGCCATGACGGTGGTCTTGCCGGAGCCCGTCGCGAGCTTCAGGGCAAGGCGAAAGAGTTCCGGGTTGGCGTCACGGTTGGCATTGGCGAGGTGGTCGAGAAATTGTTTGCCTGCTTTTCCCAGCATCGGCGCCACTTCGGTGAGCCAGATGACGGTCTCCACTGCCTCGACCTGGCAGAAGAAGGGACGCATGTTGCTGAACTTGTGATGTCGCCAGTGTTGGAGAAGTCGGGCCGTCTCAGGTGTCACGCGCCAATCGTTTGGATTGGGGATGCTTCGCCAATCGTCCACATGGCGGCGGAGTTCGTTGATCTTGGAGGTAGTTTCGTACTGCTGACTGGCTGTCGAAAGCCCTTTACCCTCGTCCAGGACAAGATCTATTTGGGCTGCTGCGGTTACTTTGCGTTTCTTCGGTTTCGGGATCGGCGTGATGAAATCGGCGCGGCGGCGTTTTTCGATGATCTGTTGTGTCGGTTGACCCTGTGCGTCGAGTTCCCAGTGCCGTTTTGGATATTCGTAGGGCGAATTAAGGATGGGTCGTTCGAAAAATCGATTCTCCATGGCTGACTCGGTCTCCTGGAACAAGGGTGGAAGATGCAGTTGTCAAGGACCAAAATCAGCGTTGTTCATACACTACCTGCGAAAAGACATCAAGCATATCCTGTCAAAATGCTAAAATATTCCACAGTCTGACAGTTTAAAAAGTGTGGTTCTATTATCTCAAACACGACGATTTGTGCTTGATGACTTATACGAGCAGATGTATTTGATACCTAGCGATCGAATCCATCAATCCAATTCATCTGATAGATAGAAAGCAGTTGGCAAGGTTCGCGCCGGCCACGTGATGGCGTCGCCGTCACGCCCCTTTCAGCTTTCCCCGCTCCCTGCGTTTCCTCACCTT
>DIVU01000025.1 GCA_002423365.1 Desulfuromonadaceae bacterium UBA6124
TGTACGGCCTGGACCGCCACACCGCGCTTCTCGACGGCGGCCAGCTGCGCGCCGGGCTCAACCGGGATCTTGGCGCCGGCCCCGCCGATCGTTTGGAACAGACGCGCCGGACCGCCGAAGCGGCCCGCTTGCTCGGCGAGGCGGGGCTGATCGCGCTGGTCGCGCCGGGCGACGGAAGCCGGCCGCCACGGGAAATATTCGACCGGGACGAACTGCTGGAAATCGTTTTCGACGGCGCCGCCGAGGCGGGCGAACCCTCGGTTCTTCATGTTTCGGACGCGACGGCGACGCCGGAGGCGTTGGCGGAACGGATCGCCGGCGAACTGGCGCGGTGCTCCTTCGGGGG
Organism: Desulfuromonadaceae bacterium UBA6124; assembly: GCA_002423365.1. Lineage (GTDB taxonomy): Bacteria > Desulfobacterota > Desulfuromonadia > Desulfuromonadales > Trichloromonadaceae > Trichloromonas. The sequence continues at coordinate 347 of DIVU01000025.1, forward strand.
TGCGATGATTGACGACGCTGGGCTGTGACGGCATAGTTACCTTGCTGCACGGCAATCCACGACCCAAGGGAGACGGACATGACCAGCACCGCTGAAATCGACTACCAGCAACTGCGCCTTGACGGCATCTACCGGCAGAACGAGGCCGGGGAGCTGATGCTGCGGGTGAAAATTCCCGCCGGGGTGCTTTCCGCGGAACAGGCGCGCAAAATCGGCGACCTTGCGGAACGCTTCGCCAGGAACGAACTGCATCTGACCACCCGCGGCAGTATCGAGCTGCACTGGCTGCGCTACGAAGACCTCGCCCCGGTGGCTGTCGGCCTGGCCGCCGTCGGGCTGACCACGCGCGGTGCCTGCGGCGGCGCGGTGCGGGGGATCGCCTGTAGCGCTTCCTTCACCGCCGGTTCCGACCGGGTCCAGACGCTGGCCCGCCGGCTGCACCGGCACTTTACCGGCAATCCCCATTTCGAGGGGCTGCCGAAAAAGTTCAAGATCGGCATCGACGACGATTACGCCGGGGCGCGGCATCTGATCCAGGATGTCGGTCTGGTTCAAGCCGACGCCGGTCGTTACGACGTCTGGATCGCCGGCGGTCTCGGCCGCGAACCCCGGGCCGGGTTTCGTTTCGCCGAGCAGGTCGACGAAGACCGGTTGATTCCACTGATCGAGGCCGTCGTGCGCGTCTACCGCAAGCACGCCCCGGCGGGCCGCCGGCTCAAATTTCTGGCCGACCGACTGGGCGAGGCGCGGCTGCGGGAACTGATTCGCGACGAACAGTTGTGCGCGCCGGAGCGCTTCCCGCCGCCGGTGCTGGAACGGAGTCCGTTGCCCGGTCCGGTCGCGGCGGAGCCGGTGGAAGTGCCGATTTTCGCCGGCGAACTGACGGCCGAGCGGTTGCGCCGACTGGCCGACATCGCGGCGGAGCACGGCGGCGGCTTTCTGGCCGTGAACGGGAATCAGAACATCTCTTTCGCTCCCGCCGACGGCGCGGCGCGGGCCGCCATCGAAAAGGCCCTGGCCGCCGAGGGTCTGACGAGCGGCGCCTCGGCGGCGGAAGCGACGTTGCGCGTCTGTCCCGGCAGCCATCTCTGCCGGATGGGGCTGGCCCCGACCCGCGACGTCGCCCGTCAGCTGCTGGCCGTCCTCGGTCCCGAGGGACAAAAACTTTCCTGGGCCATCTCCGGTTGTTCCAACTCCTGCGCTCAGGCCCAGTTGGCCGACGCCGGGATTCTCGCGACCCACTCGGTCAAAACCGTCGATGGCGCGCGCCAGCCCCGCTTCAGCCTGCTCCGGCGGACGGACGCCGGTTTCGGCCGGGCGGTCGCCGAAAACCTCGACCTGGACGGCTTGCTGCTGGCCGTTCGCAACCAGGGATAATCTCGGCCCATTCACCATAACGAAAGGAGACCTCCATGAGCCGCATCTATACCGACAACTCCCTCTCCATCGGCCGCACTCCCCTGGTGCGCCTGAATCGCCTGGTTCCTGCCGGAAGCGCGACCATCCTCGGCAAGGTCGAGGGGCGCAATCCGGCCTATTCGATCAAGTGCCGGATCGGCGCGGCGATGATCTGGGACGCCGAAAAAAAAGGGCTGCTCGGCCCCGGCAAGGAAATTGTCGAGCCGACCAGCGGCAACACCGGCATCGCCCTGGCCTTCGTTGCCGCCGCCCGGGGCCTCCCCATCACTCTGACCATGCCGGAAACCATGAGCCTGGAACGGCGCAAGGTGCTCCAGGCCTTTGGCGCCAACCTGGTGTTGACCCCCGGCGCCAAGGGGATGGGGGGCGCCATCGCCGCCGCCGAGGAACTGGCCGCCTCCGACCCCAACCGCTACCTGTTGCTGCACCAGTTCAAAAATCCGGCGAATCCAGCGATTCACGAACAGACCACCGGCCCGGAGATCTGGGAAGACACCGACGGCGGGATCGACGTGCTGGTCGCCGGAGTCGGCACCGGCGGCACCATCAGCGGGATTTCCCGCTATATCAAAAAGACCCGGGGCAAGCAGATCCTCTCGGTGGCGGTTGAACCGAGCGATTCCCCGGTCATCGGCCAGAAACTGGCCGGGGCCGAACTCAAGCCCGGCCCGCACAAGATTCAGGGGATCGGCGCCGGTTTTATCCCCGACACCCTCGATCTCTCCCTCGTCGACCGGGTCGAATCGGTGAGCAACGACGAAGCTATCGACTTCGCCCGGCGTCTGGCCAGGGAAGAAGGGATCCTCTCCGGCATCTCCTGCGGCGCGGCGACGGCGGTGGCGGTACGGCTGGCGGCGCACCCCGAATTCCAGGGGAAAACCATCGTGGTCATTCTTCCTGACTCGGGCGAGCGGTATCTGTCAAGCGTTCTTTACGAAAATCTGTAAACAGATGAAAATGTTTTGTTGATTTTATGGATTGACATAAAAATACTTGTTCTTTATTGTTTAACTCAACATAGCGCCGGAACCCAGCCGGCGGCACTGTCTTTATCCAGAGTGGTGGAGGGAAAGGCCCTGCGAAGCCACAGCAACCGGTTCGTCGACGCGTAAGCGCCGGGGGATGCCAGGTGCTAAATCCTTCCCGTCGACGCATGCTGCGGAGGCGGGAGAGATGAGGACGGCGCTTCGATGTCACCGCTTTGGCGAGTCTCCCTCGAAGCCCCTTCTCATCCCCATGCGAAGGGGCTTTTTGCGTGCCCCGCGACTCACCAATCAAAGGGGATGACCAATGACACGAAACGAAACCCAGACCCTGGAAACCCGCCTGGTGCAGATCGGTGTCGGCCGCGACGAGCGCACCGGTGCCATCAGCTTTCCCATCTACCCCAGTGCCACCTACCGCCACCCGGCGGTGGGGCAAAGCACCGGCTACGACTACACCCGCAGCGGCAACCCGACCCGCCAGGTGCTCGAAGAGGGGCTGGCCGCCCTCGAAGGGGGCGTGCGCGCCTGCGTCTTTGCCTCGGGCATGGCGGCGTTGACCACCCTCTTTCTGCACTTTTCCGCCGGGGATCATCTGATCGTCTCGGAAGATCTCTATGGCGGCACCTACCGGGTGCTCGACCAGGTCTTCGCCAAACTCGGCCTGACGGCCAGCTACGTCGACACCACGCGCCTCGAAGCCATCGAGACCGCCGTCACCGACGGGACCCGGGCGATTCTCATCGAGACCCCGGGCAACCCGCTGCTGGGCGTGGCCGATATCGCCGCCATCGCCGGCCTCTGTCGCCACCATCAGCTGCTCTTCATCGTCGACAACACCTTCCTCACCCCGGTCCTGCAGCGGCCGCTGGAGCTGGGGGCGGATGTCGTGGTACACTCGGCCACCAAATACCTGGGCGGCCACAACGATCTCTGCTCCGGGGTGCTGGTGGCCCGCGATCCACAACTGGGGGAGCGCCTCTACTTTTTGCAGAACGCCACCGGTGCGGTGCTGCCGCCGCAAGACTGCTGGCTGCTGATCCGCAGCCTCAAAACCCTGGCCCTGCGCATGGAGCGCCACTGCCAGAGTACCGGCGAGGTGGCCCGCTGGCTGCAACGGCATCAGCGGGTGACCGCCGTCTATTATCCGGGGCTCGAGGACCATCCCGGCCACGAGCTGTCGCAGCGGCAGACCCGCGGTTTCGGCGGGATGCTCTCGTTCCGGGTCGACAGCCCGGAGTTGGCGAGGGCGGTGCTGGAAAAGCTGCGACTGATCTCCTTCGCCGAAAGCCTCGGCGGGGTGGAATCGCTGATGACCTTGCCGGCGGTGCAGACCCACGCCGACATCCCCGAAGCCGAACGGCTGCGCCTCGGTGTCTGCGAAAGCCTGCTGCGGCTGTCGGTGGGTATCGAAAGCGCGGCCGATATCATCGCCGATCTGGAACAGGCGCTGGGTTGAATGTAGGGGCGACGCATGCGTCGCCCGGGCAAGGCATGCCTTGCCCCTACCGAATGATTCAAAGGAAAATTCCATGACCGCAAAAACCTACCGCACCGCCACCCTGCTGGTTCACCAGGGGATCGACCGCGACCCGGCCACCGGCGCTTCGGCGATCCCCATCTATCAGGCCTCCACTTACCATCATGTCGGCGGCCAGCCGGGGGAATACGACTACGCTCGCAGCGGCAACCCGAGCCGCCGGCAGGTGGAGGACGCCATCGCCCTGCTTGAAGGCGGGGTGCGCGGCTTCGCTTACGCCACCGGCATGGCCGCCATCGGCAGCGCCCTGGCCCTGCTCAAGAGCGGCGACCATCTGATCGCCCCCAACGACCTCTACGGCGGCAGCTGGCGCTACCTGAGCACCGTCCTCCCCGAGCAGGGGATCACCACCAGCTTCGTCGACATCACCGACCTGAATCGGATCGAAGCCGCCATCACCCCGGCGACCAAGGCGATTTTCCTGGAAACGCCGTCGAATCCCCTGTTCAACATCACCGATATCCGCGCCGTGACCGCCCTCGCTCGGCAGCGGGGGCTGCTCACCCTGCTCGACAACACCTTCATGACGCCGCTCCTGCAGCGGCCGCTGGAGCTGGGGGTGGACGTGGTCATTCACAGCGCCACCAAGTTCCTCGGCGGCCACAGCGACCTGATGGCCGGCCTGGTTGCCACCGCCGATCCCCAGTTGGCCAAGCGTCTGAAATATTTCCAGAACGCCTTCGGCGCGGTGCTCGCCCCCTTCGACTCCTTTCTGCTGGCGCGCGGCATCAAGACCCTCAAGCTGCGCCTGGAGACGGCCCAGCGCTCGGCCCAGGAACTCGCCGGGCGCTTGCAAGGGCATCCGGCGGTGGCGCGGGTCTGGTTTCCGGGGTTGGCCGATTTTGCCGGGCGCGAGCTGCATTTCTCCCAGGCGTCCGGCGCCGGTGCGGTGCTCTCCTTCGAACTGAAGGAGCAGGCACGGGTCACGCCGCTTTTGCAACAGATCAAGCTGCCGATTATCGCCCCGAGCCTTGGCGGGGTGGAGACCATCCTCACCCACTGTTGGTCCATGTCCCACGCCGCCATTCCCGCCGAAACCAAGCTGCGTCTCGGCATCCGCGAAACCCTGCTGCGTATCTCCGTCGGCATCGAGGACGTGGAGGATCTCTGGGAGGACCTGGCGGCGGCGCTTTAAATCCGTTTGACAACGCCACGGCTTTTGATTAGAGTTTCCCCCTACAAGCGCATAGCACACGTCTTTATCGAGAGTGGTGGAGGGAGAAGGCCCTGCGAAGCCACAGCAACCGGTTCGCCGCCGCAAAAGCTAAGGCGGATGTCAGGTGCTAAATCCTTCCCGCCGGAGTCTTTGCGAGGGCGGGAAAGATGGGGACGGAGCCTACGAGGTGCGATGACCCGCATTCGAAGGCCCCTACCCGTCGCCGGGCAGGGGCTTTTTTTGTTTCGTAGGGGCGGATGGCATCCGCCCAGGGTGGGTAGATTTGAGCGGTTCCGTGGGCATTGTGACAACCCAGTTCGCCGAGTTCGACGTCGAACTGCGCCTGGAGAGCGGCCGTCTGCTCGGTCCCCTGACCCTCGCCTACGAGACCTACGGCGAGCTCAACGCCGACCGTTCCAACGTCATTCTGGTCGCTCACGCCTGGACCGGCGACGCTCATGCCGCCGGGAAGAACACTCCCGACGACCGCAAGCCGGGGTGGTGGGACGACATGATCGGTCCCGGCAAGGTTCTAGACACCGACCGCTATTTTGTCCTCTGTTCCAACGTTATCGGTTCCTGTAAGGGCTCGACCGGCCCGACCAGCACCAACCCCCGCACCGGCAAGCCTTACAACCTGACCTTTCCCGTGCTCATGGTGCGCGACATGGTTCGCGCCCAGAAGCTGCTCCTCGACCGGCTCGGCATCGACTCGCTGCTGACCGTCATCGGCGGCAGCATGGGGGCGATGCAGGCCCTGGAATGGAGCATTCTTTATCCGGAGATGGTCCGCTCGATCATCCCCATCGCCGGGACCGGCCGCACCTCGCCCATGGCCATCGCCTTGAACGCCCTGGCGCGGCAGGCGATCTTCAACGATCCCCTGTGGAAGAAGGGCAACTACAAGCCCGAGCATCCCCCCGCCGACGGCCTCGCCTTGGGCCGGGCGGTGGGGCACATCTCTTTTCTTTCCGATGTCTCCATGCAGCTCAAGTTCGGCCGGCGTTTTTCCGCGCGCCACGGCCAGTTCGATTTTTTCGGCCAGTTCGAGATCGAACGTTACCTTGACTACAACGGCGCCAGCTTTGTCGACCGTTTCGACACCAACGCCTTCCTTTATCTGGCCAAGGCCCTCGATCTCTACGACGTCGCCTGGAATTTCGAAAGCCTGGAAGAAGCCCTCGATCAACTGCGTTGTCCCTCCCTGTGGTTCGCCTTCACCTCCGACTGGCTCTATACCCCTTCCCAGACCGAGGAGGTGGTAACGGTGCTGCAAAAACTCGGCAAGCCGGTCGCCTATCACCTCATCGACTCCGATTACGGCCACGATTCCTTCCTCGTCGAGCCGGAAAAATTCACCCCCAAGGTCGTGGAATTCCTCCAGACCCTCGCTTGAAGACGGATTTTTCGTCGCCGCGACGGGGACTTTCCGTTTTCAGGGCGGCGGGAAAAATCGTCGTGCGGCTTGCGCCGGAAAAATATCGCGATAGCATGGAGTCTTGCGGCGCTGGCCGGGATTATACGGGGAGGTGACGGGATGCTTCAGGCTCAGGCTCTGGTCGATTACGAACGCTTTGGTTGCGCCAAGGTGGCGCTCTTTGTCGATACCACCGCGGCGCGGCGCACCGCCGAACTGCTCGCCGCCCACGGTCCGGCGATCCGCCAGGTGGCTGAGCTTTTCAACGGGCGGATTCTGCTGGTTGATAAGGACAAACTCCGTCCCGAGATGATCATCGACCAGGGCATCGCCGATGCCTGGCTGCTGCTGGTGGCCGAGGGGCGCAACCGGGCCATGACCACCAAGAAGAATCCCCAGCGCATCAATCTCGACAGCGGCGGCGACTGGGAGCGCCACGCCTTTCTCGAACTTCTGCGCCAGATCAAGGAATCGACCCGCATTCAGGAAGAAGTCACCGGCTACTACCGGCGCTACGAACCGAGGCGGGAAGCGGCCCTGCCCCTGGCCCCTGTCCTCGGCCCCAACTGAACATCCTTCCTTTGTCGTAGGGGGCTTTCACCGAATGCCCCCTACAACTCCAGCAGCATCTCCTCCGGTTCCTCCACCATCGTCTTGATCCGCAGCAGAAATTCCACCGCCTGGCGACCGTCGATCAAACGATGGTCGTAGCTCAGGGCCAAGTTCATCATCGGCCGGATGACCACCTGGCCGTCCCGCGCCACCGGGCGGTCCTGGATGGCGTGCAGGCCGAGAATCGCACTCTGTGGCGGATTGAGCAGCGGCGTGCTGAGGAGCGATCCGTAGACCCCGCCGTTGCTGATGGAAAAGGTGCCGCCATCGAGTTCTGCCAGTTCGATGCGGCTGACCTTGGCGCGCGCGGCGAAGTCGTCAAGAGTTTTCTGCAGATCGGCGAAATCCCGGCAGGGCACCTCGCGGATGACCGGCACCAGCAGCCCCATTTCGGCGGCCACGGCGATGCCGATATCGTAAAAGTGCTGATAGACGATGTCGTTGCCGTCGATGCGGGCGTTGACTTCGGGGAACTCCTGGAGGGCTTCGGCGCAAGCTTTGATGAAGAAGGGGAGGAGGCCGAGTTTGACCCCGTGCCGCTGTTGAAAGTTTTCCCCGTGCTTGCGCCTAAGTTCCACGATCCGGCTGAGGTCCGCTTCGTTGAAGGTGGTGGCCATCGCCGTTTGCTGGCGCGCGGCGAGCAGACGTTCGGCGATCTTGCGGCGGATCGGACTCATCGGGCGACGGGTAACGCGTCCTTCGGGTTCTTCTGCCGCCGGTTGCGGCGGGGGTGGCGGCGTCGGGTTTTCCGCTTTGGTGGGCGCCGGAGGAGCGGTTTGGATTTTCACGGTCGCCGGGGCGGGCGAAGTTTCTTTCGGCGACGCCTCGACCGGCGGGGGAGTTTCCGCGGCGGCGTCGCTTTCCACCAGACGGGCGATGACCGCGCCGACCTTCACCGTCTGCCCCTCCTCGGCTTCGATCTTCAGCACACCGGCGACTTCGGCATGAATTTCCAGGGTGATCTTGTCCGTTTCCAGTTCACAGAGCAGTTCGTCCTTGGCGACCTGGTCGCCGCTCTGTTTGTGCCATTGGGCGATGGTCGCCTCGACGATCGATTCGCCGATGGCGGGAATTTTTATTTCCATGGGTTTTCTCCCGAAATGAGGGGTGTCAGGGTCTGAGTGCCTGCTCCAGGATTTCCCGCTGTTCCCGCTGATGGGCTTTGTGCGAGCCGACCGCCGGCGAAGCGGCTTCGTCGCGGCCGATGTAGTCGATCTCGCGGTCGAATATTTCCGTCAGCAGCGGCCGCAGGTGGGTCCAGGCGCCGTTGTTGCGAGGCTCTTCCTGCACCCAGGCGATGCGTTCGGCCTCGGCATAGGGGCGCAGGGCGGTGGCGAGACGGTCCCGGTTCAGGGGATAAAGCTGCTCGAAGCGCGCCAGGGTCAGATCCCGGCGTTCCCCTTTTTCCATCTCTTCCAGCAGCTCATAGTAAATACGCCCGCTGCACAACAGCAACGCGCGGCAGCTTGCCGGCGGCGCGCCGTCGACGAGCAGTTCGGCGAACCCGCCTTCGGCGAAGTCGGCGAGGCGGGAGCGGCAACGGGGGTGGCGCAGCAGGCCCTTGGGGGTGAAGACGACGAGGGGGCGGCGGAAGCTCTGACGCACCTGGCGGCGCAGCAGATGGAAGAACTGGGCCGGGGTGGTGGGGTTAGCCAGGAGCAAGTTGTGCCGGGCACAGAGTTGCAGGTAGCGTTCGATACGGGCGCTGGAATGCTCCGGCCCCTGTCCCTCGAAGCCGTGGGGGAGGAGCAGGACCAGGCCGCTGGCGCGATCCCATTTGGCGGCGCCGGAGGCGATGAACTGGTCGATGATGACCTGGGCGCCGTTGGCGAAATCGCCGAACTGGGCTTCCCAGAGGGTGAGGCCGAAGGGGCTTTCGAGGGAATAACCGTACTCGAAGCCGAGCACCGCCGCCTCGGAGAGGAGGCTGTTGTAGACCTGGAAACGGGCGCCGTCGCCGGCTGCCCCGGCGAGGGGAAAGGCCGCCGCGCCGGTTACGGCATCAACGAGGGCGGCATGCCGGTGGTTGAAGGTGCCTCGTCGGCAGTCCTGTCCCGACAGGCGCACACTCGTCCCCTCGTGCAGCAGACCGGCGTAGGCCAGCGCTTCGCCGCCGCCCCAGTCGATACCTGAATCCTCGACGAGGGCGGCGCGGCGGGCTTCCATCAGTTTGGCGATTTTCGGATGGGGAGTGAACCCCTCGGGGATGGCGCAGGCGATCCCGCCCAGTTCTACCAGGGTTTCCCGGGGGAGGGCGGTGGCCACCGGCGCGTCCGTGTAGTCCCGGGCGATACTTTGCCACTGGTCGAGAAAACCCTGGTCGACGGTCGCTTCGCCGCCATTTGCGGCCAACTCCAGGCAGGCGTTGATCGCCGTGCGCATTCTGTCGAATTCCCCCGCCGGCAGCCCTTCTTCGGCGAGGCGGTCGGCGTAGAGTTCATGGGCCGGTTGGCGCTCGCGGATCGCCGCGTACATCAGCGGCTGGGTAAAGAAGGGTTCATCCCCCTCGTTGTGGCCGTGGCGGCGGTAGCCGATCAGTTCGATGATGACGTCGCGGCCGAATTCCTGCCGGTAGGCCAGGGCCAGTTCCGCGACGTAGAGGGCCGCCTCGGGATCCTCGCCGTGGACATGGAAGATCGGCACTGCCAGCATCTTGGCGACGTCGGTGGCGTAGCGGGTGGAGCGGGCGTCGGCCGGACCGGTGGTGAAGCCGATCTGGTTGTTGACCACGATATGGACCGTGCCGCTGGTGCGGTAGCCTTCGAGCTGCGACAGGTTGAGGGTCTCGGCCACCAGCCCCTGGCCGGCGAAGGCGGCGTCGCCGTGCAGCAGCACCGGCAGCACCCGCGCCTCTCCGGCAGCGCCGTAGCGGTCCTGGCGCGCCCGGCATTTGCCTTCGACCACCGGATTGACCGCTTCGAGGTGGCTCGGGTTGGCCGCCAGGGTCAGGCGGATGCTCCCGCCGCCATCGGTTTCCCGTTCGCAGGAATAGCCCTTGTGGTATTTAACGTCCCCCTCGCCGACGAAAGCGTATTCGAGATTGTCCTCGAACTCGGCGAAAATCGTCGCGTAGGGCTTGCCGAAGAGGTTGCCCAGCACGTTGAGCCGTCCTCGGTGCGACATCCCCAGGATCAGGTCGCTGACCCCCGCGGCGGCGGCGCGGTTGAGCAGATGGTCGAGGACCGGCAGGAGGATTTCCCCGCCTTCCAGGGAGAAGCGTTTCTGCCCCACGAAACGCCGATGCAGGTAGGCCTCGAAGAGCGCCGCTGCGCTCAGCTTCCAGAGGATGCGGGTCTTCTCGGCGAGGCTGAAGGCGGCACGGTTCCGCGTGGATTCCATGCGCTCCTTGAGCCACTGGCGTTCGCCTGGGTCCTGAATGTGCATGAACTCCACGCCGATGGAACCGCAGTAGGTCTCGCGCAGGATGGCGAGAATCTCGCGCAGGGTGGCGCCGGGCCGGATGAAGTTGCGGGGGGCGAAGTGATGATCGAGGTCGGTATCGTCCAGGCCGAAGGTGGCCGGCTCCAGCAGGGGATGGTCGGTGGGTGGAGGACTCAGCGGGTCGGTGTGGGCGAGAAGGTGACCGATGTCGCGGTAGCGGTAGATGAGGGATTGCACCGCCGACTGCTTGAGGTCGTGATCGCGCTTCTCCTGCGCGGTGGATTCTTGCCCCAGTTCGAAACCGGCGAACCAGGCGCGCCAGTCGGCGGACAGACTCTCCGGTGTGGAGCGCCATTGGCGATAAAGGTGATCGAGGGCTTCGGGGCTGATCTGGGGGGCGAAGTTCACGGCAGGGACTCTCCCGATCCTAAGTTCATGATGGAAAAACGATTGCAACAGTATAGCAAGGGTGGGGAGGGCCGCAAGGCGGGGGATCAGGTGGTGGCGGTGGGGAAGGCGGCGTCGAACTGGTGTTCGGCGTGGTAGGAGGAGCGCACCAGCGGACCGGCGGCGACCTCGATAAAGCCGAGGGACAGCGCCTTTTCCCGCAAGGCGGCGAACTCTTCCGGCGGCAGGTAGCGCTGAACCGGGTGATGGCGGCGGCTGGGGGCCAGGTACTGGCCGAGGGTCAGCAGGGAGCAGCCGGCGGCGCGCAGGTCGGCCATGACCGCTGTCAGTTCCTCGACGGTTTCGCCAAGTCCCGCCATGAGTCCCGATTTCAACGGTAGTCCGGGGGCGAGCCGCCGGGCCTCGGCGAGTAACTGCAGCGAACGGTGGTAGTCGGCGCCTCGGCGGACATCGGCGTAAAGGCGCGGCACCGTTTCAAGGTTGTGGCCGAGCAGGTCGGGGGCGGCGTCGACCACCCTGGCCAGGGCGTCGCTGTCGCCGGCGAAATCGGGAATCAGCAGTTCGATCCGGCAGCCCGGCGCCTGGCGACGGACTTCATTCACCAACACCGCGAACTGTTCGGCGCCGCCGTCGGCCAGATCGTCCCGGGTGACGGAAGTGACGACGGCGTGTTTCAGGCCCAGTTCAGCGATGGCGGCGGCGACCTTGGCCGCTTCTTTGGGGTCGGGGGGGAAGGGCTCTCCCCGGCCAACGTTGCAGAAAGCGCAGCCCCGGGTGCAGCGGTTACCGAGGATCATGAAGCTGGCGGTCCCTTGGCTCCAGCACTCCCCCTGATTAGGGCAGGCGGCCCCCCGGCAGACGGTGTTCAAGCCGCCCTCCCGGTGGTAGCGGTCGATGCGGGCGTAATTGGGACCGCCGGGGATGCGGACCTTGAGCCAGTCGGGTTTGCGGGTTGGGGGAGTGGACATGGGAGTGAGGAACCTGGCGGCAAAGGGGGGGCGGAAGTTCAGACGGCGCCGGGCGGAAGGTTCCTGCCGGGCGCCGCCCTTTTTCGTTCTGTCGACCGCTTTGGGGTCAGCTTTTCCAGTGGATGCAGGCCACCGGGCAAGCATCCATCGTTTCCTGGATGGCTTCTTCTCCGGCGCCCCGGGGATCGTAAACTTCGGCGAGTCCCGCGTCGTTCATGCGAAAGACATCGGGAAGGGTATCCGCGCAGAGATTGCAGCTGATGCAGGCATCCTGATCCACATAGGCGATTCTGGCCATGCCGACCTCCTTCTCAAGCGGGCTCGAAGTCTTCCTTGCCGGCGCCGCACTGGGGGCAGACCCAGTCCTCGGGCAGTTCGGCGAAAGGGGTGCCGGGGGGGACGCCGTTGCCGGGATCCCCTTCGGCGGGGTCATAGATGTAACCACAGATGACGCAGCGGTAGGATGCCATGGAATTCCTCCTCCGGATAAGTTGGGTCAGATCATCTTGACCAGGGCTTTGACGGCTTTTTCGATCCCTTCGGCCGCTTCGCTGATGTGACCGGCCAGCATATAGGCCGGGGTGGAGACGAGCTTGTTTTCCTTGTCGATCACAACTTCAGTCACCGGGCAGTTGACATGCTCGGCGCCCATGGTGGTCAGCGCCTGGGCGGTACCTTCGTCGTTGCCGATGGTCAGCTTGTGGGCGATTTTTTGGGAGCCGAGCACCCGGGCCAGCAGCGCCGGCGCGATGCAGATCGCGCCCAGGGGTTTGCGCTCGGACACAATCTCGCGGATGAGACGGGTGACTTCGGGATGGACCTCGCACTCGGCCCCTTTGACGGCAAAGTCGCAGAGATTCTTGGCGGCGCCGAAGCCGCCGGGGAGAATCAGGGCGTCGATATCCGCCACTTTGACGTCTTTGATGTCGCGAATCTTGCCTCGGGCGATACGGGCCGATTCGACCAGGACGTTACGTTTTTCGCCGGTGGCGACATCGCCGGTGAGATGGTTGACGACGTGCATTTGTTCCATGTTCGGAGCCATGCAGACCGCCTCGGCCCCGGACCGGTCAATGGCCAGCAGGGTGATGACCGCCTCGTGAATTTCGCTGCCGTCGAATACCCCGCAGCCGGAAAGGATTACGCCTACTTTCGCCATGATCTGTAACCTCCTTGTAACGAAATCGATGGGTCGCGGCCCGTTGCCGCCGCTGCGCGGTCGACGGCGAAGCCATCTCGGATGACAGGATGGAGGACCGGGCGGCGTTTTACCGCCGCTGTCGCGAAATTGGCCGGGCAGTTGGGATCCTGCCCGTTGCGACCCGGCATCCAGCTCAAAGGGTAGAGGAAGAGCGGGGATTGTCAAGCCGTGGGGGGACTAGCCGCCCTTGGAATAGATGACCGCCACCGCCCGGGTCGCGGTTTCGGCGGTGGCGACATAGCCGTGGGGTTCGGTGGAATCGTAATAGACCGAGTCGCCGGGGGCCAGGGTCATGACCCGGTCGCCGTAGTGGAATTCGAGGGCGCCTTCCAGCACAAAGAGGAATTCCTCGCCTTCATGGCTGACCTGCAAGCCGTCGACCTCTTGCCGGGGTTCGAATTCGACCAGGAAGGGTTCCATGTTGCGATGTTTCTTGCCGAAAGCCAGGGAGTGGTAGGCGTAGGGAGGCGGGGCTTCGTCCTCGCCGGGGCGGCGGTACATGCGCCGGCTTTCACCGGAGCGGGTGAGGATGCACTTTTCGTTGTGCCCTTCTTCCTGGAAGAAAAAATGTAGCCCGACCTTGAAGGCCTTGGAGATGCGCAACAGAGTGCCCAGAGGGGGGATGACCTGTTCATTTTCGATCTGCGACAGCAGGGGTTTGGACAGGCCGGTGGCATCGGCCAGGTCTTGCAAGGTCATGCGTCGCTCCTGCCGCAATCGCCGTACCTTGAAGCCGATCTGCAGTTCCTTGACCTCTTCCCGAATGTTTTCCATGGTCGCTACCCCGCTGTTTTTCTTAAGTCTCTACCCCGTGCCGGCCTTCAAGTCAAGGGCTTTGTGGGGAGGCTATTCGTCCGGGGCGGGGATCTTTTCCGACCGGCGATTTAACCTTTGTGTTATCCTCAATGAAAATTGTCGCCGCCTGCGGGCGGTGAGGGGGAGCGATGGACAGTTTTCACCATGGACGGATCGCGGGGATCTGGTTCGACCTGGACGGCACCTTACTCGAGGTGGAGATGCGCCGCTTCATTCCGGCCTACACCCGAGGACTGGCCGGCGCTTTCGCCGACTTGACCGAGCCGGAGAGCTTTGCCGAGCTGCTCTTGGCCGCGACCCTGGAGCTGTTGCGCCGCGAGGACGGAGCGTGCAGCAACGAGGCCTTTTTTCTGGCGCGGGTGACGGCACCCCTGGGCATCGACGGGGAAGATTTCAAGGCGCGACTGGCCGCCTACTGTGATGCCGGACTTGCCGCCCTGGCGCCGCTGGTGCGTCCCCATCCCCTGGCCCGGGCGGCTTTGGAGCACTGTCGCCGGGCCGGACTGCGGGTGGTGCTGGCGACCAATCCGGTCTTCCCCCGGGCGGTCATCGAAGCGCGCATGGCCTGGGGCGGATTCGCCGATTATCCTTTCGAATTGGTGACCACCTACGAAAACAGCCGTTACTGCAAGCCCCACCCCGGCTATTTCACCGATATCCTCGACCATATGGGGCTGGCGCCGGCCCGCTGCCTGATGATCGGCAACGATACCGAGCATGACCTGGCGGCCCGATCGGCCGGAGTTCCGACCTTTCTCGCCGATACCTGGCTGATCGACCGGGGCGCGGGCGCCTTCAACGCCGATTACCGGGGGGATCTTGCGGAGCTGTGCCGGCTGGTGGATCGCCTGGGAACGGTCGGGGATCATTGACAGTTTCGGCTTTTTTGGCTAATCTGCTGGTGTTTCGAAGAGTTGCGTGACGGTCGGCGGCATTTCAATTTCAGATTTTAAGGTTGGGAGGAATTCATGGCGAGGCTTGTGGACAATCCGGAGTTGGCTTTCCGCCTGGCGCGGGCGATCGTGTCGGACATCGCCCTCTACAACCAGGACAAGGTCCGCGAAGGCATCATGAAAGACAATATCTTCGAGCTGCTCGGCGAGGAGATCGAAGAAGGGCGCGAGCACTTCCGCAGCCGGATCGTTCCCGATCTGGAAAATTCCGACCATCTTTTCGACCGGGCCATCGTCGATGTCATGATCAAGCAGGCCGGCAAGATCGAAAGCCCCATCTGGTAGATGGAATCCACTCGCCAACTGCTCTTTCCTTTCGGGCGCTCGATCGAGCGCCTCGATCGCTTCCTGGCGGACCAGTTGCCGGAGCTGTCTCGCTCCCAGTTGAAAATACTCATCGACGACGGCCGGGTCCGCCTCGGCGGTCAACCGGTCAAGGCCAGCCTCCGCCTCAAGGGGGGGGAATCGGTGACGGTCGAGATTCCACCGCCGGAGCCTGCCGCCGCCCACCCCCAGGATCTCCCGCTGACGATTCTTTATGAGGATTCGCGCCTGATCGTGGTTGACAAACCGGCCGGTCTGGTGGTACATCCGGCCGCCGGCCATCGCGAGGGGACGCTGGTCAATGCCCTGCTTCACCATTGCCGTGACCTGGCGGGGATCGGTGGGGAGTTGCGACCGGGTATCGTCCACCGCCTCGACAAAGACACCTCGGGAGTGATGGTGGCGACCAAGGACGATGCCGCTCACCAGCATCTGGCCGCCCAGTTCAAGGTTCACTCCATTACCCGCCGTTATCTGGCCCTGATCCACGGACTGCCGACCGCCGCGGCCGGAACCATCGACCTGCCCATTGGTCGGCACCCGGTGCAGCGTAAAAAGATGAGCACACAAAGCCGCGCCGGGCGACGAGCCGTCACCCACTGGCGGGTGTTGCGCCGCTATGCCGCCGACGGTCTGGCGCTGGTGGAACTGACCCTGGAAACGGGGCGCACCCACCAGATTCGCGTGCATCTTTCCGAGTCGCGCATGCCGGTGGTCGGTGACCCGGTCTACGGCGGCAGCCAGCGGGGCAAATCCCTCGCCGATCCAGAGCTGCGCGCCATGGTCCGGGCCTTGGGGCGTCAGGCCCTGCATGCCCGCCTGCTTGGTTTCATCCACCCGGAAAGCGGCGCCTACCTGGAGTTTCAAAGTCCGCTCCCCCCGGAACTGGCTGAGATCGTCGCCTATCTCGACAACAAATATCGCCTTCCCGCCGACCCGGCGCAGCAGGCGCTTTCCTCCGGAGAATCCCCTTCACCATGAAACTCGTCAAGCAGGGAAAACTTCATTATTTGCAACCCGCCTGGGGGGAGACTGCCGGGATACGTGCCGGTTTCACTACCCGCAACGGCGGCGTCAGCCGTGCTCCCTACAACTCGCTCAATCTCGGCTTCAATACCGATGACCCCCGTTACAATGTGGAAGGCAATCGTTCGACCCTCGCTCGGGCGTTTGACCTGCAGCCCCATCAACTGCTGACGGTACAGCAGGTGCACGGCACCGACGTGCTGGTGGTAGATCAGCCCAATCCCGATCTTTCCCACTTTTTACAGGTGGAATGCGACGCGGTGATCACCAACCAGCCGGGCATGATGATCGGTGTTTTGGTGGCCGACTGTTTTCCGGTCCTCCTGCATGATCCGCTCAAGCAGGTCGCCGGGGTGGTCCATGTCGGCTGGCGCGGGGCCGCCGCCGGGATTCTCGGCAAGACGGTGAAGGCCATGGCCGCCGGCTTCGGCTGTCGGGCGGCGGATCTTACGGCCGCTGTCGGCCCCGGCATCGGCGCGCATAAATACGAGGTCGACCGCCAGGTCCGCGAGGCCTTCCGGGCCGGCGCCGGTCACTGGGAAGCGATCGCCGCGGAGGTCGATCTGGGTAAATGGCATCTCGACCTGCGCCGCGCCTGCCAGCTGCAACTTGCCGAGGCGGGCGTGCCGGAAGGCGCCGTCGATGTCGCTGAAGAATGTACCTGCTGCCATCGCGAAATGCTCTTCTCCTATCGCCGCGATGCCGGGAAAACCGGCCGCCAGATGGGTTTTGTTCTCCTCGATTGATCCCCCTCCCTCCTGATTCGATTTCCGCCGACGCCGTGCGCGTCGGCGGATTCAGTATTTTCCCCACAGAAAAATCCCTGTTTTCCCTTATTGTGCAATCGGGTCGATCTGCATTAGATTAAAACCGCATGCGGCCGGTTTTTGGCCGCTCTTAATCACCGCGAGCAGACAGAGGTTCTCCTTGCCCGAGCAAAAACCATCGGCGCGATCTTTTGCGGCCGGCAAGTTCAGTCCGCCCGTGCTCGACCCGCGCCGCCATCTCCCCCGCACCCGGGTGATCGAAGTATTGCGTCAGGCCGAGGCGCGCGGTCGGCGAATCTTTCTGATCCGGGGCCAGGCCGGGCGGGGCAAGACCACCCTGGCGCGGGAATTTCTCCGGGAATGCGACGCCCCCTTCCTCTGGTACCAGATGGGGGAGGAGGACCGCGATCCGGTCTTTTTCTGTGCCGCGCTACTTGAGGGCTTGCGGCGGCCGCTGGCACGGTTTCGCACCCCGCTGCTGGAGGCCATGCTCGACAAAGGAGAATTGGCCACGGGGGATGCCGAGCGGGCCGCCGAACTGCTCGCCACCGAACTCTCCGCTTTTCTTTCCGGACCCTTCTTCCTCGTGTTTGACGACCTGCATCTGATCGACGGGTCCCCCGCCAGCCTCGCCTTTTTTTCCTCTCTGTTGCAGTTCCTGCCCGTTGACGTCCGGGTGCTGGGTCTTTCCCGCTGGGCTCTGCCGCTATCCCTGGAAAAAAAACGTCTACTGATCCTCGATAACGAGACGCTGGCCCTGAACCGGCAAGAGACGGTCGCGCTCTATGATCGGCTCTTCGACCTGGCGCCGACGGGGGAGACGCTCGATCTGGCGGTGCGCCGTAGCGAAGGCTGGATCATGGGGCTGGTGCTGATCGGCCGGGCCCTCGCCCGCTTCGGCGAGGATGCCGTGCGCAACCGCTTGCACGGCATGGAAAGTCTGGGGCAAGAGCAGGTTGAGGAGTTCTTCGGCGAGGAGGTTCTCGACGGGCTCGACGAGGAAATGCGGCACGGCCTGTTGCGGCTTGCCCTTTTCGACGATTTGCCCTTGCC
This sequence comes from Desulfuromonadaceae bacterium UBA6124, assembly GCA_002423365.1. GTDB lineage: Bacteria > Desulfobacterota > Desulfuromonadia > Desulfuromonadales > Trichloromonadaceae > Trichloromonas. The sequence goes on from DIVU01000025.1 coordinate 18,371, forward strand.
GCTCATCGCCTGGGTCAGCGAGGACGAACGCGTGCCGGAGTTGCTCGCCGAACTCTCCCGGCATAATCTCTTCGTCCGTGCCGATGAGGAGGGGTGTACCTACGGCTTCCATCACCTTTTCCGCGACAGTCTGCGCAACTTGGGGCTGCGGGAGCTTTCCGAGGAGGAGCGGCGGCGGGCGCTGGCGCGGGGTGGGCGCTGGTACCTGGAGGACGGTCGGATCGAGGAAGCCCTGGCCTGTCTGGCCGAAGCCCGGGATTATCCCGCTTGCGAGGCGCTGCTTAAGGATTTCGGCATGGCCTTGCTGGGAAGCAACCGCCTGAAAACCCTGGAAACGGCCCTGGGAACCCTTCCTGAACCGGTTATGGACGAGTACGCCGTCCTTGCCTTCTATTACGGCATGAGCCTCATGGATAGCCGTCCCGATCGCGCCTACGCCCTGCTGGAACAGGCTCGTTGCCGGTTTGCCGCTGACGGGGAATCGCGGGGGGAGCTTTTGGCCTCGGCGCAGCTGATCCTCTTTCATGTCTTCATCGATGGTCGCTTCAATCTCGCCGCGCCGCTTCTGGCTCGCGCCGAAGGCCTCCTGCCCGGGCTGGCGTCGACCCTGACCCCGGTCATGCTCATCCAGGTCTCCCAGGCCTTGGCGACCGGGCACTATTTTCTCCATGGCGACGGCGAAGCCGTGCGGCGCCATGCCGGTCACGCCTGGGATCTGGCGAAGACCCAAGGTTACGACAACCTGCTGGCCGGGATCACCATCATTCAAGGCTACCAACACGCGGTGCGGGGGCACTGGGAGGGCTTTCGCGCCAAGGCGGAAGAGGCCCACGAGCTGCTCGCCAATCCCCGGGTGAGCCCCTTGCATCGCTTGTTTCTGCGGTTGATGCAGCTCAACCTGTTGAGCCTGCAAGGGGATCTCGTCAACTATCACCGGCAACGCGCCGTCATCGAGGAGATCTTCAGCCGCGACCTGCTGGTCAAGACCACCTTGGGTCCGCTTTTCTGGGTACTCGACATCGACGTCGCCCTCGCCGAGGGGCGTCTTGACGAGGCCACGGCCTTTGTCCGGATGGGCCTCGATTCGGGCTACGCCGCTGGCAACCCCCATCTGCGCGGCATGTACCGCCAGTACCAGGCCTTTCTTCTGGCGCTGGCGGAACGACGCCCGGAAGCCCTGGCGGCGGTCGATGAGGCGCTGACCCTGCGTGATGAGGCCGGAGGGCGCCTCTTCACGGCGATCAATCGTATGATTCTCGGTGCGACCTGTGCCCGGATCGGCGAGCCGGCGCGAGCAGAACGCTTGCTGGAAGAGTCCATCCGCCTCTGTGAAGATCTCGACGAACACTTTACCCGGATCGGCGCCCTGGCCTTTCGGGGCTTGCTGCGCCTTTCCCTAGGGCGGATCGAGGAGGCCGCCGCCGACATCCGCGGTGCTATGGCTGGGCTCAGGAACAATCATCTCCGTCATTTTTACCTGGCCACGCCGACCCTGCTGCAGGAATTCCTGGCGGCCGCCGGACTTCTCGGCATTGAGGTCGAGACCGCTCGTGCCATCGCCGCCCGCCAACTCGACCTGGCCCTGCTCGACAAGGGGCGGATCCTGCCACGGCTGCGCCTTCAGACGCTCGGGCCGCTGGTGATGAACCTCGATACGCGCATGGAACTGCGGGAGGGGGTCTGGAGTCCGGCACAACGGGCCTTCTGGGCGCTGCTTCTGTCGGCGAAGGAACGGTCGCTGCCGCAGGAACGGATGCAGCTGGGGCTCTGGCCGGAGAGCCCGGCGGACAGATCCCGGGCCAGTTTCGACACCCTCTTGTCCCGGGTGCGGCGGGTGCTCGATGCCGCTTGCCATCCCCTCTCCGCCAAAAATTACCTTGAGCTCAAGCGTGGCGTTCTGGCCCTGCATAACTGCCATCCCGAGGACGGGGATTTTTCCGAGGAAATCGTCGCCGGCTTGCGACTGGCGCGGCAGAGGCGTCCCTGGCAGGCGGGAAACCACCTCTATCGCGCCCTGCGCCTCTGGCGGGGAGGCTACCTGAGCCAGGTCGAGGTTGAGGATGAGCAGCTTCGGGCGCGGCGTTCCGAACTGGAACGCTTCTACCTGCAGGGGGTGCTGGTCTGGGGCGGGCTTCTGGTCGCGGCCGGGCGTGACGACGACGCTCTCGATCTTTACAACGAAGCCCTGCGTGTCGACCCCACCCAGCATGACCTGATCAAGGCCCTCTATGAGCTGCACAGTCGGGGAAGGTCGCCGGCGGCAGCCCGACGCGTGCTCGAGCAATATCGCAAAGCGCTCGCCCGGGCCGACTACGAGCCGGATGAAATCGATGCCATCGTCGAGTCCCTGTGGAAGGTGGCGCCGGAAAAGCGCGAGAATTTCTGAAAAAGGAGAAAGTTCCCCCATCGGTAAGAAATTTGTCAGATGTCGCAAGTAGGATGGGGCAATAAATGACTAAAACAATCATCTGATGCCTTCGCGCACGCATCGGGGGTATGGTCAAGAAAAAAGCCCCCGGTTGTTGCGACGTCATCATTCTTTGGAGGCGCGGCGATGGAACAGCATTGTCCCTATGTGGAGCGTTGCGGATTTTTCGCCAACTACGGCCGACGGTCGAGCCGCACCTGGAAAAATCTGGTGGCACTCTACTGTCAGGGCGGGCTCTGCCGCTGCTGTATCCTCTACCGCCGTTACACCGAGGGTGGCTCGCACCTGGAAGAAGATCTTCTGCCCACCGGCGAGCCTGTCCCTCTTCCCTTCCATGCCTTACCCTGAGGGGGAATGATGCCGGTTGACCGCTCTTATGCACCGGGAAGCTGCCCATGAGCACGGGGATTCTCTACGTCGACGACCACGAGATTTTTCATGACTGTATGCGCCAGATGTTCAATCAGCGCAGCGACATGCAGATTCTCGCCATCGCCAGCAATGGGCAGGCGGCGGTGCGCCTCGCCACTGAACTGCGCCCCGATGTGGTGGTCATGGATGTGCGCCTGCCCGGGCTCAACGGCATCGAGGCGACGCGTAAAATCCTCTCTTCCCAGCCCCGCGCCCGGATTATCGGACTGTCCGGCTATACCGACCGGCAGACGGTGCTTGCCATGATCAAGGCCGGAGCCAGGGGCTATGTGGTCAAGGATGCCGCTTTTAACGAGCTGATCCAGGCGATTCAGGCGGTTGCCTCCGGCAAAATGTATCTAAGTCCCGGCATCACCTCGGTCATGCTGGAGGAGTTGATCGCCCCGGCTCACGCCGACGGCGGCGCCGCTGGTCTGTTGCTGAGCCGGCGCGAGGAAGAGGTGCTGCGGTTGGCGGTGGATGGGTTTTCGTCCAAGGATATCGCCGACCATCTCGGTCTCAGCCCGAAAACTATCGAAACCCATCGGGCACGGATCATGAAAAAACTGGGGCTGAAATCCTTCGCCGATCTGGTCAAATACGCGGTGCGTGAGGGGTTGACCAGCGCTTGAGTGAAAAATCAGGGAATTCCCTACAGGAAAATACACAGCTCACCGGATTGCATTGATGAGGCGGAATATTTTAAAGTTGTGATGTCCGGTGTACCGCGGTTTGGCCAGGGAGTTTCCGCCTCCCTTCCCCAGGGACAGGCCGCATGACCCGGAATAAAATCGGCTCTCGGGCCGTTATGGCGTTATCTGCAGGAGGGGATGGCGCGCGACGCAAGGCAACTTACGTCGCGCGCCATTTTTTTGTGCGTGATCATCCCTGTCGTTTCCCCACGGGTGGCAGTTCTGCTCGGCCTGGTTATTTTTTCCAGAAGGAGGGGAAGAGCAGTACCAATACGGTGAAGAGTTCCAGGCGGCCGAGCAGCATGCAGCAGGTCAGGACGCCCTTGCCGAAGTCCGGGACGTGGGCGAAGTTGTCCATCGGCCCAACCGAACCAAGTCCGGGGCCGATGTTGCCGAGGGTAGCGATGACGGCGGTCGCCGCCGACACGAGATCCATGCCGGTGGCGGTCATGAGCAGCGAGGCGGCGACGAAAATGCCCATGTAGAGGGCGAAAAAGCCGAGGATCGATTGCATGACGTCGCGGTCCACCGGCATTTCCCCGAGTTTGACCAGCCGCACCGCCTTGGGGTGGATGAGCTTGAAAAGCTGGTTCCGCACGTGCTTGAAAAGCAGCAGGAAGCGAGCGACCTTCACGGCGCCGCTAGTGGAGCCGGCGCAGCCGCCGACGAACATGAGCAGCACCAGCAGGAATTGGGTGGGGACCGGCCAGAGTTCGTAGTCGGCGGTGCCGAAGCCGGTGGTGGTGAGGATCGAGGCGACCTGGAAGGCGCTGTAGCGGAGGTTTTCCGCCACCGAGGTGTAGACCGTTCCCTGGTTGAAATAGACCAGGGCCGCGACGGCGCCGAGAGTGATGGCGAGATAGAGGCGGAATTCCTCGTTGCGGAAAAACTCCCGAGGCCGGCCGCGCAGGGCATGGTAGTGGAGGGAGAAGTTGATCCCGGCGAGGAACATGAAGAGGGTGATCACCCCGTCGATATAGGCGCTGTCATAGGCCGCCACCGAGGCATTGCGGGTGGAAAAACCTCCGGTCGCGAGAGTGGCGAAGGCGTGACAGAGGGCTTCGTAGAAGGTCATCCCGCCGAGCATGAGCAACAGGGTCTGGACGGCGGTAAGCAGTAGATAGACCCCCCAGAGGAGCTTGGCCGTGTCCTGGATGCGCGGCTTGAGGCGGTCGGCGGTGGGGCCGGGAACCTCGGCCTTGAAGAGCTGCATGCCGCCGACGCCGAGCATGGGCAGGATCGCCAGGGAGAGGACGATGATCCCCATCCCCCCCAGCCAATGGGTGAGGGCGCGCCAGAAGAGGATGCTTTCGGGGAGCCCTTCGATGACCGTAAGAATGGTCGAGCCGGTGGTGGTGAAGCCGCTCATCGTTTCGAAAACGGCATCCAGCGGCGCCGGGATGGCGCCGCTCAGGATGAAGGGGAGGGCGCCGAAGAAGGCGTAGAAGAGCCAGCCGAAGGTGACGATGGCGAAGCCTTCCCGCACCGAGAACTCCGTGTTCCCCCGGCAACCCTTGAAGAGCAGCAGACCGACCGTCAGCGAGATTCCTGACGACAGCAGAAAGGCGCCGACGGCGCCATCGGCGAAATAGAGGGAAAAGGGGATCGGCGTCAGCAGGGCGCCGCCGAGAAAAAGGAGCAGGGCACCGAGAATCCGTAGCGTGGCGAGGGCGTTCATCTACTCGAAAAACCTTTCGATTTTGCCCAGGGCGGCGGGCAGGGCGAAGACCACGACCCGGTCGCCCGCCTGCAGATGGCAGTCCCCGGTGGGGATGGTGTAGGTCTCGCCGTGCATCACCGCGCCGATGATCGCTCCGGCGGGGAAGTGCAGTTTGCGCAGGGGGATGCCGATCTTTTCACTGTCCGGTTTGATGAGGATTTCCATGACCTCGGCATTGCTCCCCTCGATGGCCGCCAGGGAAATGACACCGCCGCGCCGCACGTATTTGAGGATCGCCCCGGCGGCGGCTTGACGGGGGGAGACGCAGGCGTCGATGCCGAGGGACGGGGCGAGATTGAGCAGTTCCGGCTTGTTGACCAGGGCCAGACTGCGCCGTGCGCCGTGCTGTTTGGCCAGAAGCGAGCAGAGGATGTTGCTTTCGTCGTTATCGGTGACGGCGATGAAGATGTCGGCGCCGTCCACCCCCTCGTCAAGCAGG
>DIVU01000152.1:0-5010 GCA_002423365.1 Desulfuromonadaceae bacterium UBA6124
GTACTGGTCGCCAAATATATCCTGCGTCCCCTGGTCATGCGCAAAGAGGACTACTATGATTAACGCCCTGCCGCCCGCAGTCATCCTCATCGTCGGCGCCCTCCTCATCCCGCTGCTCAAGGGCCGGATGAAACAGGCCTGGATGCTGCTGCTGCCCATCGCCAGCTTTGTCAACCTGCTGTCGATCCCCCCCGGCAGCCATTGGAGCTTCTCGTTTCTGGGGTATGAGCTGGTGCTCGGTCAGCTCGACCGTTTGAGCCTGATCTTCGGTTACATCTTCCACCTGATCGCCTTCATCACCAACCTCTACGCCCTGCACGTCGAGGACCGGGTGCAGAACATCGCCGGCCTGGCCTATGCCGGGGCAGCCCTGGGGGTGATCTTCGCCGGGGATTTCTTCACCCTCTTCGTCTTCTGGGAGCTGCTCACCATCTGCGCCACCTTTCTGGTGCTGGCGCGGCGCACCCCCGAAGCCTTCGGCGCCGGCTTCCGTTATTTCATGGTCCATGTCGCCGGCGGCCTCTGCCTGCTCGCCGGCATCCTGTTGCATGTCCAGCAGACCGGGAGCGTCGCCGTCACCTTCCTCGGCCTGAACGGCCTCGCCTCGTACCTGATTTTCATCGGCGTCGGCGTGAACTGCGCCTGGCCGCTGCTGCACACCTGGTTGACCGACGCCTACCCGGCCTCGACCGTGACCGGCACTATTTATCTGTCGGCCTTCACCACCAAGGCGGCGGTCTATCTGCTGGCCCGCTCCTTCGCCGGGACCGACGCCCTGATCTGGATCGGCGCGGTCATGGCCGGCTTCCCGATTTTCTACGCGGTCATCGAAAACGACCTGCGCCGGGTCCTGGCCTACAGCCTGATCAACCAGGTCGGCTTTATGGTGGTCGGCATCGGCATCGGCACCGAACTGGCGGTAAACGGCGCCGTCGCCCACGCCTTCAACGATATCCTCTTCAAAGGGCTGTTGTTCATGACCATGGGTGCCGTCCTTTACCGCACCGGCAAGATCAACGCCACCGATCTCGGCGGCCTCTACAAATCGATGCCCTGGACCTGCGCCTTCTGCATCGTCGGCGCCGCTTCGATCTCCGCCTTCCCCCTCTTTTCCGGTTTCGTCAGCAAATCGATGGTCATGGAGGCCGCCGCCCACGACAACCTGCGGCTGGTCTGGTTCGTGCTGCTCTTCGCTTCGGCCGGGGTTTTCCACCATGCCGGGATCAAGATCCCTTTCTTCGCCTTCTTCTCCCATGACTCGGGACTGCGCTGCAAGGAAGCCCCCCGGCACATGCTGCTGGCCATGGGCCTGACCGCCTTTCTCTGTATATTTATCGGCAGCTTCCCCCAGTATCTCTACCGCTTGCTCCCCTACGCCACCGACTATCAACCCTATACCGTCTCCCATGTCGTGGCCCAGACCCAGCTCCTCTTCTTTTCGGCGCTGGCCTTCACCCTGCTGCTGCTATCCGGCATTTACCCGGCGGAAATCCGCAGCGTCAATGTCGACGCCGACTGGTTTTACCGCAAGGGCGGGCGCCTCTTCTACACCCTGAGCGACCGGATTTTCAACGGCCTCAACAGCTGGTCGGACCGCATTTTCGTTCGGGGGATTCCCGGCGCCCTGGCCCGCTTCTTTACCGATCCCGGCGCCAATATCCAGAAAAGTGTCGCGCACCTGACGGCGGGCGCGAGCGGGGAGAGGGCCGCCATCGACGCGGCTATCGAGCGCCGCAGCCGGCTCGGCGCCTATCCGGTGGGGATCGGGGTGCTGCTCGCGGTCCTTTGCCTCTCGGTGATGTCCTTCATCTTCTTCTGGTGACCTCGAACAGGGCGGCCGCTCATCCCGGCCGCCCTTTTTGCTCATGACCTCCCTCTACCTGCACATCCCCTTCTGCGCCCGCAAGTGTCCCTATTGCGACTTCTTCTCCACCGATCGCCATTCCCCGGCGCTGCTGGCGGAGTATGTCGAACTGCTGATCAAACAGCTGAAGCTGGCCGCGGCCGCCGGAATCTGGCAGGAGCCGCTGACCACGGTCTTCTTCGGTGGCGGCACCCCTTCGCTGCTGACACCACACCAGGTCGGCCGGATTTTGCAAGCAGCCGCTGCCCGCTTTGACTTCGCCGCCGGCATCGAAATCAGCCTCGAAGCCAATCCCGGCACCCTCTCCCCTCAATCCCTCGCCGGCTACCGTGCCGCCGGGGTCAACCGCCTCTCCCTCGGCGCCCAGTCCCTCGAGGATCAGGCGTTGGCCCAGCTTGGCCGCATCCACAACGCCGCCGAAATCCGCCAGGCGGTGGCCTGGAGTCGCGCGGCGGGCTTCGACAATCTCGGTCTCGACCTGATCTATGCCCGCCCCGGCCAAAGCCCGGCCGATCTGGAGCGGGAACTTGTCGCCTTTCTCGCCCTGGAACCGGAGCACCTTTCCTGCTACGGCCTGAGCGTGGAGGAAGAGACCCCTTTCCATGCCCTCCAACGCCGAGGGGGATTGGCCCTTCCCGACGAACAGAGCTACGCCCGGCAGTTTACTCTCCTCCACGACGGCTTGGACGCAGCCGGTTTTCATCATTACGAAATCTCCAATTACGCCCGACCCGGCCGGGAATGCCGCCACAACCTCGGCTACTGGCGACGCCAGGGGTGCCTGGCTCTCGGCGCCGGCGCCCATGCCTTCGACTCCTCCGGCTGGGGTCGGCGCCTGGCGGTCCCCGGCGATCTCGCCGCCTATCGGCGGACGCTGGAGATGGGGCGAGATCCCCTGGTGGAGCTGGAATGCTTTGACCGCGCCGGGGCCATGGCCGAAACCCTCTACCTCGGCCTGCGTTCCGCCGAGGGAGTCGACGACCGGGATTTCACCGTGCGGTTCGGAGAGTCCCTCAGCGAACACTTCGCTCCGGCCATCGCCCGCGCCGGAAGTCATCTACACCATGAAAACGGCCGCTGGACCTTCGACCTTTCCGGCTGGCTGATCTTCGATCACCTGATCCTCCCCTTTCTCTGACCAGCGGCTGAAGAACGGGAGTTTTTCAACGTACTGGTCAACCACGACAACCTTCTCGTCCCCTTTTTCCCAGGAGAAAATGCCCTGTAATGGGGGGCTTTGCCCTTGACAAAGAATAGGGGCATTGTTATGTTGTGCCGTGTTAGCACTCGGAAGTGATGAGTGCTAAGGCATTGACGGCCGGGTCTTTCCGGCTTGAGTTTTTTGGGGCCGTAAAAACCATGAGCGATGAACTCAACGAGCGTAGTCGGCGCATTCTCGAAGCGATCGTCGAGGATTACATCGGCACCGCCGAACCGATCGGTTCGCGGGCGGTGACCCGCCGCCACCACCTCGGCCTGTCGCCGGCCACGGTGCGCAACGTCATGGCCGATCTCGAAGAGATGGGCTACATCGTCTCCCCCCATACCTCGGCGGGGCGGATACCCACGGAAAAGGGCTATCGTTTTTACGTCGACACCCTGCTGCAGGTCGGGCAGCTCGACCCGCGGCAGAAGAGCCGTATCGAAGAGTATTACCGCATCGACGGACTGCGCGTCGAAGAGCGGCTGCGGGAGGCGGGCAAGGTGCTTTCGACCATTTCCAGCTACGCCGGAGTGGTGATGACGCCACGCTTCAACTGCACGGTCTTCCGCCATATCGAATTTCTCAAACTCTCCCAGGGGCGGCTGCTGGTCATCTTTGTCTCCCGTTCCGGTCTGGTGCAGAACAAGGTCATCGAAACCGACCTGTCGCTCACCCAATCGGAACTGGAGCATATTTCCAATTATCTCAACCAGACCCTCAGCGGCCTGAGCATCCAGGAGATCAAAGCCAAGATCGTACGGGAAATGGCCGAGGAGAAGGCCATCTACGACAAGCTGCTGAGCCGCGCCCTGGAACTCTCCCAAGAGGCCATGAGCGACGAACTGGGGGGGCAGGTCTATATCGAAGGCGCCTCCAACATCCTGGAACAGCCTGAATTCAAGGACCTGGAACGGATGAAGCGGCTCTTTCGAGCCTTCGAGCAGAAGAGCCTGCTGGTCGAACTGCTCGATAAAAGCCAGCTGGCGCGGGGCGTGCAGATTTTCATCGGCAGTGACTCGGAATACCGGGAAATCGAGGGGTGCAGCCTGATTACCGCCAACTATTCGAGCAGCCGGGGAACGATCGGCACCCTCGGGGTGATCGGCCCCAGCCGCATGAACTATTCCCAGGTGATTCCCGTGGTCGACTACACCGCGCGCCTGGTCAGCCAGATCCTTGAAACCGAATTGGAATAGTCAGACACAGGAGAACGCATATCGTGGCAAAAAAATCCGAACATCTTAAAGAGCAGCCCCAACCCGTCACCGAAGAGGCGCCCGCCGAGGTTAGCGAGGAAACGGGCGCGGCCGAGGCCGGTGAAGACGCGCCGGCTCTGGAGGAACAACTGGCAGCGGCCCAGGAAGAGGCCCGCAAGAACTGGGATCTCTATTTGCGCGAACGGGCCGACCTGGACAATTTCCGGCGCCGCGCCCAGAAAGAAAAGGAAGACCTGGCGCGCTTCGCCAACGAAAATATCCTCAAGGAACTGCTGCCGGTGCTGGACAATCTGGAACGAGCCATCGAACACGCCCGCCAGGAAAGCGGCGCGGGCGAGGAAGGCTTGCGCCAGGGGGTGGAGATGACCCTCGGTCTCTTTGCCAAAAGCCTGGAAAAATTCGGCGTCACCCCGATCCAGGCGGAAGGCACGCCCTTCGATCCGGCCTGGCACGAAGCGATGGGACAACTGGAAAGCGCCGAACATCCGGCGAACACGGTGGTGAAAGAGTTGCAGAAGGGCTACCAGCTTAACGGCCGCCTGCTGCGCCCCACCCTGGTCATGGTGGCCAAGGTGCCCGCTGCCTAGCCGCCCCGCTGAAACCATAAAAATCACCCCTTATCAGGGATCAACACAAGGAGGAAATCATCATGGGTAAAGTCATCGGTATCGACCTCGGCACCACCAACTCGTGCGTGGCGGTCATGGAAGGCGGCGAGCCGGTCG
>DIVU01000152.1:5032-5263 GCA_002423365.1 Desulfuromonadaceae bacterium UBA6124
GGCGAGCGCCTGGTGGGGCAGCAGGCCAAGCGGCAGGCGGTCACCAATCCGGAAAACACCCTCTACGCCATCAAACGCCTGATCGGCCGCAAGTTCGATTCGGAGGCGGTGCGGAAAGACATCCAGATCAGCCCCTTCAAGATTCTCAAGGCGGACAACGGCGACGCCTGGGTCGAGGCCCGGGGCAAGAATTACAGCCCGCCGGAAATCTCGGCCATGATCCTGCAGAAG
>DIVU01000315.1 GCA_002423365.1 Desulfuromonadaceae bacterium UBA6124
CGGCCGATCAGCTCGCTTTCGCCGAAAATGCCGCAGGTGGCGTCGAGGGGGACCGGGTCGCGATGGTGGCGGGAAAGCTCCTCGATGGAGAGATCCAGCACCTTGGCCATGTTCTCCAGGTAGCGCCCCGAAGAGGCGGCGCATTTGTCGTTCATGACGAAATCGACCAGGATTCCGTCTTCGACCCGGGCGACCTTGGAGTCCTGGCCGCCCATGTCGAGCAGGGTGAAGGTAGTAAGCCCGGTCTGGAAACGGGCGCCGGCGACGTGCGCCTGAATCTCCGGGATCACCCGCCCTCCGGCCAGGTCGAGGGTGTTGCGCCCATATCCGGTGACGACCAGGGGCGTCGCCGCCAGTTCCTCCGGGGAGATCACGCCCATGGCGGCGAAATCGAGGACCAGCTTGCCGTCACGCAGGCTGCCGTACTGCTTGTAGAAGGGGATGGTGTCGAAGCTCTTCAGCCAGAGCACCCGGTCGCCGTCGAGGGCGGCGAATTTGGCCTGGCGGCTTCCCAGGTCGATGCCGAGGCCGGTCATGGCTTGCGCGCCTTGATCATTTCTATAAACCCTTCCAGGCGAATGCGGCTGCGGGCGTCGAGGGGACCGGGGCGGTCCCCTTCGAGGGTGAGGATCGGCAGCTTGAGGCGCTGGCGCACGATCATATCCTCAATCTGGCGGAAACAGAAGGACTGCACGTAATGGATGACCCCATCCACCCGTCGGCGGACGATTTCCTGTTCGATGTCCTCCAGCCGGGTGAAGATGTCGTAGGGATAGGTGTAGCGGCGGTATTGCTCGATCAGGGAGTCGACCGGATAGGGCATGGAGAACTGACGCTGGGTTTCGTTGAAGACCACCCGCGCGTCCATCTCTTCAAGAAAAGAGTAAAGGTCGGTCATGATCGGCGGCACGCCGATATAGGCCAGACGCAGCCCCTGGCACAGGGGGGGGCGCTGGCGAGCCGTGTCGAGAAAGGTGTCGAGTTCGGCGGCGTAGGCGTCGATGTCGCCGTTCATGTCCGAGGAGCAGACCTGGTAATAGTGGTTCTCTCCGCCCGTGACCCGGTCTTCCGCCCAGGTCAGGCGGTCGATTTCATGGATTTTCCGGCGCACGTCGAGCAGCCTTTGCCGCGCCGCTTCGCAATCGTCGAGGCTGACGCCGAAGTGCCGGGCGAGCTTGCCGATTTCGTGGGCCACAGTTTCCGACGCCCGGTCATAGGGATAGGCGAAGGGGACAGTGGTGACGCCGCGCAGGGTCAGCACCTCCATCAGCGCCTGGGTGTTGGAACAATCCCCTTCGGTGACGGCGACGATTTCGCGGATATCATGGCGCAGGGCGACACTGTACAGCCCTTTGATCCAGCCGCAGATGTTGCGCGGAAACCCGGCGATCTCCGCTTCTTCGATCAGCCCCTGGGGATCGGCGGCGGTGATGAAGAGGTTGTTGAGATCGACCGGCCGGCGACCGGCGGCGAGGATGACTTCGAGGGGAATGGTTGTGGTGAATCCGACCATGGTCTGCTGGGTTTCGGGGGAGGAAAGGGCGCGGCGCGCCTATTCCCCCTTGATGAAAAGGAAGTAGATGGCGGCGAAGACGATGACGGTGCCGATCAGGATGAAAACCACCAGCGGCTCAGTGCCGAGTTCGCCGGCTGTCGTCCCCTTGCCGAGGGTGTAGACGACCAGCCCGGCCATGCCGGCGACGGTGAAGAGGGTGACGAGCAGCACCCGCCAGCGCATGATCAGGGCGGTGATGGTGAGCAGGGCGATGCTGCCGAGCAGCCAGGGATTGTGCAGGAGATTGTTCAGGTCGATCTCGCGCAAAGCAGCAATGACCCGACCGGTTTCAAAACGCTGCAAAAATTCGATCACAGTGGAAAAATCCATGGCAACTCCGCGAACTCGGGAGAAATCCAACTTCTTCTATATATTTGTTGCACGATAACAGGTTTCACTTGCAAAGGTAAAGCCCAAAAACCCCCCGCATCCTTGACTTTCCCAGGGCTCTTCACTACTATCGACCCTTGTTTTAATCGGCCGACGAAAAACGCCCATCCGCATTTTTGCTCGGCCTTTTGAGGGGGATTTTCAGCGACCCGTCGATTTTTTTGGAAAGAAGATTCGCGCTTTGTCCGAACGTGCTATTGGGGTATTCGATTCCGGGGTGGGCGGCCTGACCGTCCTCAAGGAGATGCTGCGCCTGCTCCCCGGTGAGGAACTGGTCTATCTCGGGGATACCGCTCGCGTTCCCTACGGCAGCAAGAGCCCCGCGACGGTTCTGCGCTACGCCCTGGAGGCGGCGGCCTTTCTCGTCGAACAGCGGGTGAAGATGCTGGTGGTCGCCTGTAATACGGCCTCTTCGGTGGCCCTCGACGAACTGGAGGAACGTTTCCGCCTGCCGGTGGTCGGGGTGATCGAACCTGGCGCGCGCAAGGCGACGGCGGTGACCCGCGGGGGCCGGGTCGGGGTCATCGGCACCGAGGGGACGATCGCCAGCGGCGCCTACACCCGTGCCATCCATGCCCTCGATCCGACCATCGAGGTCTTTTCCGTCCCCTGCCCCCTCTTTGTTCCCCTGGCCGAGGAAGGCTGGGCCGAGCATCCGGTGGCGCTGCTCACCGCCCGGGAATACCTGGCGCCGCTGATGGCCAAGGGGATCGATACCCTGGTCCTCGGCTGCACCCATTACCCCCTGCTCAAAAGCACTCTGCGGCAGGTGCTGGGCGATCAGGTCGCCCTCGTCGATTCGGCGGAGGAGACCTCCCGCACCGTCGAGGCCATGCTCAACGGCCATCGTCTTCCCCGCCAGAGCGATCCGGCGGGGCCGCGCTTTTTCGTCACGGATATTCCGACCCGCTTCGTCCGGGTAGGCGGCGCTTTTCTCGGCCGCGATCTGAACGGGGTAACCCAGGTCAGCCTCGATTGAACGCGGCCGGTTTTTTGGGATCGTTCGTGAAGCGCCGCCTGAGGAGGTTCCCATGGTAACACCACAAAAACCGCTGAACAAGCTGCTGCCGGTGCTGGTGATCGTGTTTCTCGGCGTGGCCGGGGTGCTGATCGGGCGCTTTTTTTTCGCGCCGTCGGTACCGCCGCCGCCACCCCCGCCGCCGCCCGTCATGCGCGAGGTGCAGCTCTATTTCGCCACTGTCGCCGGTGATGGCTTAGTGGCGGAAACAGGCCGGATCGAGGATTGCCAGGTGCTCGAGGATTGTCTGCGCCGCTCCCTGGAAGCCCTGGTCGCGGGGCCTGTCGGGCCGCTGGTGCCGGTGCTGCCGCCGGGCACGCGGGTGCAGACGGTGACCATTGACGGCGCGACGGCCTGGGTCAGCTTCAGCCGCGATCTGGTTTCCGGCCATCCCGGGGGGAGCATGAGCGAACTGCTCACCGTGCAGGCCCTGGCCAACACCCTGGCCGCCAACTTTTCCCACATTCGCCAGATCCGGATCCTCATCGAAGGGGAACCGGTGCAGACCCTCAAAGGGCACGTCGATCTGCGTGGCCCGATCACCGCCGACTTTTCTCCGGCCCGGCCCCGGCTTGACGCCGGCGCTGCTCAACCCAACGAGGAATGACATGGCCGATTTTCTTCAAGCCATCAAGGAACGGATGCTGGTGCTCGACGGCGCCATGGGCACCATGCTGCAAGAGCGCGGACTCAAAGCCGGAGCTTCCCCCGAGGCGATGAATCTGGAAGCGCCCGAAGTCGTCGAAGGGGTGCATCGCGCCTATGCCGAGGCCGGGGCGGATATTCTGGTGAGCAACACCTTCGGCGGCAGCCGCGCCAAGCTGGCCCATTACGGGCTGGAAGGGCGGGTCGCCGAGATCAACCGGGCCGGGGTCGAGATCGTCCGCCGGGCCGCCGTTTCCGGGCAGTTTGTGGCCGCCTCCATTGGTCCGACCGGGCGCTTTCTGCAACCGGTGGGGGATGCCGGTTTCGATGAGATGGTCGAGATCTTCGGCGAACAGGTGCGGGCTTTCGTCGCGGGCGGCGCCGATCTCATCTCCATGGAAACCTTTCTCGATATCCGTGAACTGCGGGCGGCGATGATCGCCTGCCGCGAATTCTCGAAACTGCCCATCATCGCCCAGATGACCTTCGACGACGCCGGGCGCACCGTCCTCGGCACTCCGCCGGAAGCCGCCGCCGTCACCCTCGATTCCCTCGGCGCCGACGTCATCGGCTCCAACTGCGGTCTCGGTATCGACGGTATTTACGCCATTCTCGAAAAGATGCGCACCGTGACCGCCCGCCCGCTGATCGCCCAGGCCAACGCCGGGCTGCCGCAACTGGTTCACGGCCAGACCGTCTTCCCCGGCACTCCCGAGGAGATGACCGCCTATCACGATCGCCTGATCGCCCTCGGCGCCCGGGTCATCGGCGGCTGCTGCGGCACCACGCCGGTGCACATCCAGGCCATGGCCCAGGCCCTGAAAGCCTGACGAAAAGCCGTCGCCCGCATCGGGGCGCGCCGCCCCTCCAGAGCCCATCGCGAAAGTGCAGTGTAGGGGCGACGGCATTCCGNNCTGCGGCACCACCCCGGCCCATATCCGCGCCATCCGCGACGCCCTCGACGGGCGGGACCAGCGCTGGACGCCGCCCAAGCGCCGCGGCTTCCTCTCCAGCCGCTCGACGGTGGTGGAGATCGGCGGCGACGCCCCCTGCGCCATCATCGGCGAACGCATCAATCCCACCGGCAAGAAGGCCTACAGCGCCGAGCTGCGGGAAGGCAAGACCGCCTACATCCGTCGCGAGGCCCAGGAACAGACCCGGGCCGGAGCGGCGCTGCTCGATGTCAACTGCGGCACCCCCGGGGTCGACGAACCGGCCGCTCTGGAACGGGCGGTTTATGCGGTCAGCGGCGTGGCGGGCGCGCCGCTGGTCCTCGATTCCTCCGATCCAGCGGCCTTGGAGCGGGCGCTCAAGGCGGTGGACGGCAAGGTACTGATCAACTCCGTTTCCGGCGAAGAGAAAAGCCAGCGCGTCATTTTGCCCCTGGCCCGCAAGTACGGCGCGGCGGTAATCGGTCTGGCGCTGGACGAGTCCGGCATCCCGGAAACCGCCGAAGGGCGGACGCGCGTCGCCGGCAAGATCCTGGAGGCGGCGCTGGCGGCCGGGCTGCCGAAGGAGGATGTGGTCATCGATTGCCTGACCCTGACCGTCTCCGCCGAACAGAAACGGGCCATGGAGACGATCCGCGCTCTGCGCGCGGTGCGCGACGAACTGGGGCTGGCGACGGTCCTCGGCGTGAGCAACATCTCTTTCGGTCTGCCCAACCGGCCGGTGCTCTCGGCGACCTTTTTCGCTATGGCGCTAGAGGCCGGACTCGCCGCCGCCATCGTCAATCCCAAGGAAGAACGGATGATGGACGCCTTCCGTGCGGCCATGGTCCTGCTCGGCAAGGATGAGCGGGCCGAGGAGTTTATCGCCGTCTACGGCGGCGCCCAGGCGGTGCCGTCGGTGCCCAAAGGGGAAGGGCCGGAGCCGACGATCCGCGAGCTGCTCGGTTTCGCCGTCATTGAAGGAGACAAGGACGGCATCGCCGCGCTGGTGGAGCGAGCCCTGGGCGAGGGGCTTTCTCCCCTGCAGGTCAGCAACGAGGGGCTGCTGTCGGGGTTGGAGGAGGTCGGACGGCGCTTCGGCCGCAATCAGATTTTCCTCCCCCAGGTGATGCTCTCCGCCGAGACCATGCAGGCCGCCTTCGCCCGCCTCAAGCAGGAGCTGCGCGGGGAAGCCGCGCAAAGCCTCGGCAAGATTCTCATGGCGACGGTCGAGGGGGATATCCACGACATCGGCAAGAACATCGTCTGCACTCTGCTGGAAAATCATGGCTTCGAGGTCATCGACCTGGGCAAGAACGTTCCCGCCGCGCGGATTCTCGAAGTCGCCCAAAAGCACCAGGTCGATGCCGTCGGCCTTTCGGCGCTGATGACCACCACCATCCAGCAGATGGAGGTGGTGCTCCAGCAACTGCGCGAGGCCGGAATCAAGGTCTTCACCATGGTCGGCGGCGCGGTCGTCACCCAGGATTACGCCGACGCCATCGGCGCCGATCTCTATGCCGCCGATGCCCTCGAAGCGGTGGCCAAGGTCAAGGCGTTGCTCGCCCGCTGAGGCCCGGAGGCCGGGCCGGGCGGGCCTTGCGCCATTTCGCGTAATGTGTTAACAATGAACCGTTATTTCACTGGGTCGCGAGGCGCGCATGGTTTTCGGTTTCAATCATAATTTTCGTTACAAGGGGGGCGTCTACCACGTCCAGACCGAGGACGGCGGGGAGAAGAATCCCCAGGTCGTCACTCTCCTTTACCACGGCGGCACCATTCTCGCCTCCACCAAGACCTCCTATGCCGATCAGGTCGGTGTCGAGCAGCTGGAAAAGCGGGTTGAAGAGCTGATGAAGCAGCAGCACCGGGATATGCTGCGGCGGCTCAAGGAGGGAGAATTCGACGGTCGCATCGAGAACCTCAAGTTCGCCGCCGCCACCGAACTCCCCGGCGCTTCAGCCTCCGGCCTTCCCGCTGATCCGGCTCCTTCCGCGCCTTCACCGGTTGCCCCGGTTGCCATTCCGGCGCCGGTTTCATCTCCCTCGTCGCCGCCGGCACCCGTTCCCCCGCCGGCATCCGCCACGCCCGTACCGGTTCCGGCAATCGCCCCGGTCGTGGCCGCTTCCCCGGCGGTTCAGCCGAAAGCGCCGAACCCGGCCGCCGAACCCAGCCTTGACGACATCATTCTCTCCTATCTCATGGGCGAGGATCCTTGAGTGATGACAAGGTTCGCCCCGCGACGCGGTTTCGCTGGAAATGAGCGGGGGGTCACCCTGCTGACGGTGCTGGTCATGGTGGTGGTCATCGGCCTCACCCTCGGTATGGCCGGAACCAGTTGGCGCGCGCTCATGCAGCGGGAGCGTGAGGAAGAACTGCTCTGGCGCGGCGATCAGTACCGGCGCGCCATCGAAAGCTACCGGCAGATCAATCAAGGGGGCCTGCAGCGGTATCCCGAGCGACTTGAAGATCTGCTGCGCGACCCGCGTTCCCTTCAGGTCAAACGCCATCTGCGACGGCTCTATCCCGATCCCATGACCGGCGGCGACTGGGTGCTGGTGAAAGATCCGGCCGGGGGGGTCAAGGGAGTGCGCAGTTCGAGCACCGACGAGCCCTTCAAAAAAGATAATTTCCCCGAGGAATACGACGATTTCGTCGATCGGGGCAAATATAGCGAATGGGAGTTCTCCTACACGCCCGAAAGAAATCGTGCCAATACCACGCAGGGCGCGGGCGTGCCGACCGCCGCCGGGGATCAGGGGATCTTCCGGCCAACTGATTGAAAGCCTGGGTGCGCATTGTTTTTCAAGAGCCTTGTCACGCGCGTCATCATTCTGCATATTCTGTTGCTGGTCGTCGGCATCAGCATACTGACCCTGTTTCATCTGCGTCGGGAGCAGCAGCACCTGGTCGGCTCGACCCGGCAGAACGCCGTCCTGCTGCTGGCCACCATCGAAAAGGCGATCTTCAACGCCATGTGCACCGGGCAGAACGACGAGGTGCAGGTCATTCTTCAGTCTATCGGCGAAAACCCCCAACTCACCGCCCTGCGCATCTTCTCCCCCGACGGCACCATTCTCAAGTCGGCACACCCCGAGGAGATCGGTCGTCAGGTGGGCTTCAACGAGCTGGCGCTCTTCCAGAACCGGCGTGATCATGCGGTTTTCCGCTACGGTGACAAAGAGCTGCTGGGGGTACTCAGGCCGATCATGGCCGAAAGGCGCTGCTACAGCTGCCACGGCAGCGGGCACCAGGTTCTCGGGCTGCTCAACCTGAACTACTCCCTCGCCGACACCCGCCAGAAGTTGCGGGAATCCACCCAGTTTTTCCTCTTTTCCACCCTCGGCATCCTGGCCTTGCTCTCGGCCGGGGCCGCCTTTCTGCTGCTGCGTTTCGTCCGCCGGCCGATCCATTCGCTGGCCGAACAGATGGCCAAGGTCGAACGGGGGGATCTGAGCGGTCGGGTCACCCCGTTGTCTTCCGATGAAATGGGCAGCCTGGCCGGCAGTTTCAACTCGATGGTCGATAACCTCGAGAAGGCCCGCAAAACCTTGGAACAGTACCATTACCAGCAGATGGTACGGGCCGATCGCCTGGCTTCGGTGGGGGAAATGGCCTCCGGCGTGGCCCACGAAATCAAGAACCCCCTGGCCGGTATCGGCAGCGCCATCGCGGTGCTCGCCGACGATTTTCCCGAGGACGACCCCCGGCGGCGGATTGTCGCCGAGGTGCTCGAACAGCTCAACCGCCTCAACAAAACCGCCAGCGATCTCCTTTACTTCGGCAAGCCTGGCGACCCTGATCCCGCCTTTGTCGATCTCAATGAACTGGTCAGCAAAACCCTGTTTTTCATCGCTCAACATCCGGAATCGCGCAACGTTCATCGCCTCAAGATTCTCGACCGCGAGCTGACTCCTGTCTGGGCCGACGAAAAGCAGTTGCAGCAAGTGCTCTTCAATGTGATGATCAATGCCTTGCAGGCCATGGGGCAGGGGGGCACCCTGACCGTCGAGACCGCCCGCGTCGACCACGATGGCCGAACGCTGGCCCGGATCAGCGTCAGCGACACCGGACCGGGTATCGCCGAAAAGGAGCTGGAGATGATCTTCTCCCCCTTCTACACCACCAAGACCCAGGGGACCGGGCTGGGGCTGGCCATCTGCCGCCGTCTGATGGAGCAGCAGGGGGGGGGCATCCGGGTTGAAAGCCGCCTCGGTGAGGGCTCCGTCTTTACCATTGAAATCCCTGTTCCCGTCGGGGAAACCGCCAACTGCCAAAGAGGATAACCGTGCGCCAACAGAAGATACTGGTCGTCGACGATGAACATCTGATTCGCTGGTCCCTGGAACAGAACCTCAAAAAGCAGGGGTACGAAGTGGTCACCGCCGCCAGCGGTGAGGACGCCCTCAAACTGCTCAAGGACGATATCCCCGATCTGATGCTTCTCGACATCCAACTCCCCGGCATCGACGGCCTGGCCGTGCTGGAGCGGGTCAAGGAGATGGAGGAGGAGATCATCGTTATCATGGTCACCGCCCTCGGTGTGCTCGAAACCGCGGTCAAGGCCATGCGCATGGGGGCCTACGATTACATCAACAAGCCCTTCAATCTCGACGAGCTGGCCATCGTCATCAAAAAGGCCCTTGAAACCGGCGAGCTCAAGCGCGAGGTGGCGCACTTGCGCTCCGAGCAGTCCCGCAAGTACGGAACAGGCGGCATCATCGGCCGCAGCCGGCATATGCAGAACGTCCTCGCCATGGTCGAGAAGGTCGCCAAGAGTGACGCCGGCACCATCCTCATCCAGGGGGAGAGCGGCACCGGCAAGGAGCTNNGAGCTGATCGCCAAGGCCATCCATTACCAGAGCGGCCGTGCCGAGCGCCCTTTCATGGCCATCAACTGCGCGGCGGTTCCGGAAACCCTGCTCGAAAGCGAACTGATGGGGCATGAGCGGGGCGCCTTCACCGATGCCAAGGTGCAGAAGAAAGGCCTGCTGGAAATGGCCGACGGTGGCACCCTCTTTCTCGACGAGATTGGCGACATGGCCCCCGGCATGCAGGCCAAGCTCCTGCGAGTGCTGGAAGATCGTTCCTTCCGCCGGGTCGGCGGCATCAAGGATATCCAGGTCGACGTGCGCATCATCTCGGCGACCAACAAGGATCTGCTCCAGGCGATCGAAGAAAAGGTCTTTCGCGCCGATCTCTACTACCGCATCCAGGTCATTCCCATCCACCTGCCGGCCCTGCGCGAACGCCGGGACGACATCATGCCCCTGGTCGAGCATTTCATCGCCCACTTCAACCGGGAATTCGGCAAATCGGTCAAGGGCGTTTCGAAAATGGCGGAAAAGTTTCTCACCGAGTACGCCTGGCCCGGAAACATCCGCGAGCTGCGCAATATCATCGAACGGGCCATCATCCTCGAAAACGAGGAAACCCTGCTGCTCGAACACCTGCCCCAGGAGCTGGTCGCCAAGACCGGCGGTTCCTCCGTCGGCCCCTTCAGCGTCCATCTGCCCGAGGAAGGGATCGATATCGAGGATGTCGAGCGGGAGTTGATCCGCCAGGCCTTGGAAACCTCCGAAGGCAACCAGTCGAAGGCGGCCAAGAAGCTCAATCTCGGTATCGACGCCTTCCGTTACCGGATGAAAAAGTTCGGCTTCCTCTGATCGGGGAGAGCGAGAAAACCATCCATCTTTCGGGTCTGTCGGCCATTTGACGGCAGGATGGTCTTTTCCCGTTTTTTTGACAGGGCGCGGTGCGCGGTAAATCGCCACCGCGCCTGAATTTTTTTGTCCCAGGAGATTTATCTTTCTCCCCACCTGCTTATTTATTTGATTTCTTCAATGAAAACCTAGGATTTTCCCGAGGTTCATCCCGCATTCCTTCGGGCGTTGCCCTCGCTTTGTTCTCATCGTTACGCTTCGCCCCCCCCTGCGCATCGGCCGTGCCCCTTTCCGCTCAATCTACTTGGTATCGCCGTTGCATGAATGCTTTTAGCGGACCTGTCACCGCGGCCTGCGACGTGAAAAAGCGTACAGGTGATTTGGGGAGGCGTAGCTATGAGCGGATTTTCAAAGGGGATTGGACTGGTTCTGCTGGCGGCCTGGTTTGTCGCGGGGAGCGCCCCGGCCTGGGCGGTAACGGCTCCGCAGATCAAGGCGCTCGGCCAGATTCGCGACGCATTTATCGCGCCGACCCGCCTCGATGTGGACGAGCAGGGCAATCTCTATGTCGTCGATGCCCGCAAAAAAGCGGTTTTCAAATTCGACAAGTTCGGCGCCAAGAGCAAGGGCACCCAAGTCTTCACCGAAGCGGAGGCTTCCGGTGGCGGTCTGGCCGTGAGCGGCGACGGCAAGCGCCTCTTTGTCGCGGAAAAACAGTCTGTGGCGGTCCTCGACGGCACCACCGGCGCGCGCCTCGGCTATCTCGGTGGCCAGAACCGTTTCTCCCATGTCTACGACATCGCGA
This sequence comes from Desulfuromonadaceae bacterium UBA6124, assembly GCA_002423365.1. Lineage (GTDB taxonomy): Bacteria > Desulfobacterota > Desulfuromonadia > Desulfuromonadales > Trichloromonadaceae > Trichloromonas. The sequence continues at coordinate 11,006 of DIVU01000315.1, forward strand.
TCGACGCCGGTGGCCACATCTTCGTCGCCGACGCCGAGCGGCTCAAAATCGAAGTTTATCGCCCCGGCGGACAGGACCCGCTGATCCCTTACGTCTTCGACTACCAGTTCGGCGCCAAGGGGACCGCTCCGGGTCAGTTCATGGGCATCGCCGCCATGGAAATCAACCGCGCGGCGGGGGAAGTCTACGTTGCCGACCCCAATTTCCACAAGCCCGCGGGGGCGAGTACCATTCTCTCCTATCCCAAGGTGCAGGTCTTCGACCTCGCGGGAAATCTGAAAAAAATCAACGGCATCACCAATTTCATCCTGCTCGGGAGTAAAGCTTTCGGCACCAAGGAGATGATCTACTTTGGTGGCATGACCTTCGACGGCCAGGGCCGGGGCTATTTCTCCGACAGCTACAACGGCCGCGTCAACGTCCTCAACGTGACCGGGAGCGACCCCCTGAAGATGTATTTGTCCAGCTACGCCGTGACTGGCTTCAAGCCGGGGCAGCTGAGCGATCCCCGGGATCAGGTTTTCGATCCCCTGACCGGCCGCCTTTTCGTCCTTTGCGGCGACGGGCGGGTGGAAATTTTCGGCATCGACGGTGCCGTCAACCCGGTGAATGTCAATGAAGCCCCGGAAGCGCCGGTGCCGGTCAGCCCCGTCGGCCGGGGCGAGGTCCCCTCGTTGACGCCGACTCTGAGTTGGCAAGAGGCGGTCGATGCCGACGGCGACGAGCTGACCTATCGAGTCAAGATCGGCGAAGAGGGAGCGACGGCGGAAACCTTCGAAGAGATCACCGGGACGAGTTTTGCCCTTCCCCGGGAACTCCGCGAAAACACGGCCCATGTCTGGTCAGTCCAGGCTTTTGACGGAGAAACCGCTTCCGCCTGGTCCGATGCCCAGGCTTTTTTTGTCAATGCCAAGGAAGAAGCGCCTACGGCCCCGGTGCTGACGGCACCGGTTTCTGGGAGCGTGGCCGACGGCCTGACGGTTTTTTCCTGGCAAGCGGCCGCCGACCCCGATCCCTTCGAGACGTTGACCTACGTCTTGCAGGTGGCTGCCGACGAGAGTTTCGCCGTGCCGGTGTTGGAAGAACCCCTCGGCGTTGCCAGTCTGGCGCTGGGGGACTGCGTCGATTATTTCGAGCTGGAGGATGGCCAAGACTACTTCTGGCGGGTCACAGCCGTCGATTCCACCGGGCTGTCCTCCCCACCCGGCGAAGCCTGGCCTTTTACCTTCGATTCCACCATCCTCGAGGTGAGCGCCAACGTCAGCGGTGCCCGCGTTTATCTGAGCGGCAATCTCGGTTATCCCGGCCAGTTCCTCGGTGAAACCCCTCTCGAACTCCGTGATTTCCCCGTCGGGCCCTGCGCCCTGGTGGTGGAAAATCCCGGACTCGAGCCAGCTACCGCCTCGATCGAAGTCGAGGAGCGGCGCGGTGCCCAGGTGCGGGTGCAGCTTCTGCCCGCCTTGGTGCCGGACAAGTTCACCGAAACGGAGCCGCTGCGCGCCGGCACCGGGCGACTGCGTACGGAGGGCGAAGCCGCCCCCTACTGGGCCGATTTTGATCACGACGACATGAACGACCTCCTGGTCGGCACCGCCTCCGGGCAACTGATCCTCTATCGCGGCCAGTCCCAGGACGGTTCGCGTTACGGCGAAGGAGAGGTCCTGCCCCTGGCGATGACCGTGCCGGGCGCGATGCCGGTGCTGGTCGACTGGGACAACGATCTGCGCAAGGATCTGCTCGTCGGCGCCGCCGACGGCACCCTGGTGCTCTTTCTCAATCAGGGGAGCGAAAGCGCCCCGGTCTTCGCCGAGGGGCTGTTGTTGACCGATGCCGATGGAGTGATCGACGTGGGGGATAGTGCCGCGCCGGTGGTCGTCGATTTCGACGGCGACGGCAACAAGGATCTGCTCGTCGGCGGCGCCGACGGGCAACTCGTCCGCTATCGCAACGAAGGCCAGGATGCCGGCCCGCGCCTGGTGCGCGCCGAGTTCGCCCTCGAAGGCGTGGGAAATACCTTGGTTTCCCCCTTCGTGGTCGACTGGAACGGCGACGGTCACCGCGATCTGCTGCTGGCCCGGGATGGCCGCTTCCTTGTCTTTCCCCGGCAGGAGGATGGGAGCTTTGCCCCTGCCGAAGCGGTTGAACTTGTCGGCAGCCTCGCCGGCGGCACGCCGCAGCGGATCTTTGCCGCCGATACCGACGGGGAAAAAGGGAAGGATATTTTCGTCGGCGGCGCCGACGGCGAAGTGCGGCTGCTGCAAGGCAACGCCAAACTTTTGGCCCCCGCCTTTATGCAATTCATGCTGAAGAAAATGGCCGATCTGGCCGAAGAGTTGGTTGAAGACCAAAGAATACGGACGGAGGTGGAAGCGATTCGATCGCAACTGGAGAAGAACAATCTCCAGGCCGCCAGTCAGAGGATGGAAGCCTTGTACAAGAAAGTCGAACGCAACCAGGAAGTCGCGGACCAAGTCGCGGAAGCCCGCGACCTGCTGCTGCTGGCCGAAGCCGCCGGGGAATAACGGTTTCAAGGTAACGGAGATGGAAAAATGAAAAAAATATCGAGCCTGTTTATTGGAATTTTGTCTCTGATACTGGTGGGTGGCGGTGCGGCTGAGGCGCGGGGACCGCAGGGAATCACCAAGACTATTCACAATTTGTCGACCAGTCAGGAAGCGGTTATGTACCAATCGGACAATGAAGACCAGGTGTGCGTCTTCTGCCATACTCCCCACGGCGGCACTCTCGATGGTCCTTTATGGAACCGGAGCAGTCCGTTGGCGACCAAGTACACCCATTACAACAGCGCCAGCCTCTCCACATATTTGCAGGGGTTGGGGGCAACCCGGGCGGTGGAAAAAGAATCGCTGCTCTGCCTAAGTTGCCACGACGGCAGCATTTCCATCAACACCCTGATGAATTTCAGCAATACGACACCGATTCCGACTCATTGGAGCAGCACGGACTACGCGATTCCGTTTACCGCTTTTCCCGACGGTAACAACCCCGGGGCCTTGGTCGGTGCTTCGCGGGCGGCGGGAGATGTGGACTGGGATCTGTCCGACGACCATCCGATCTCTTTCAAGTATGGTTCCGTCGTGTCGGAGAAAAGCAATGAGTTTAAGGCTGTGACCACCGCCGAGGATGCTGGGGTGCGCTTCTTCGGTGGCGCCGACAAGCGGGTCGAGTGCTCTTCCTGCCACGACCCCCATGTCATGTACGATTCTTATTACGGCGGCGGCAATGGTCTTGCCGACGAGAGCTACCGACCTTTTCTGATTACATCCAACTCGGGTAGCGCCATGTGCCTGGCCTGCCATACCAAGTAGGTTCTTATTTGATTTGGGCGCCCCGAGTTTTAAGCCGGCACATTGTTAGGTAGGAGAATATCATGAGGCTGAAGACGACATTGTTCCTGCTGGTTGCTCTGTTCCTTCTGGGAACGGGAAGATCGGCGGAGGCGGCTCGACCGGTACACTGGTTCGACTGCAACACCTGTCACAAGGCAGGGCAGTCCACCACCAGTCTCGGGGGGGACAATGTCTGTCTTCAGTGTCACAAGGACAGCCATGCCGGTACCGTCTTCGTCGATGGTCAGACCTATCAGGCCAACGGGAAATTCTCGACCAACGACGCCAGCGACGCCATGGGCGAGGCGACTAAGGTTCTCGGCGTGGCGCCGACCGAGCAGACATCCCACTACTGGGCTTCTCCCAAGGATGTGGTCCCCGCCGCCGGGGCGCTGGCTCCCTCCGCCGCTCTCTATCGTTCCCGTTACGGCATCTCCAACGGCAAGGTGACCTGTACCCGCTGTCATGACCCCCATAAACCGAAAGACGATCTCAATGCCGAGGCGGCGACGAACAAGTTGCTGCGTCTGAACGATCCCAACGCCATGTGTATCGACTGTCACCGCCCCTGGAACGTGTCCAACGCGGCGGGCACCCGCGGTCTGTCCACCCATCCCCTGGTTAAGGATTATCCGTCCTTCGTTCTCGCCAACGCCGAGAAGTACAAGCCGGTTGTCGGCTACAACGCCACCACTCTGGCACTGCCGACCAACGTCGGCAATGGCCAGGTACGTATGATCTACAACAGCGTTGATGCCGCAGGTATCGGTTCCGGCACTCTGAATGTCTCCTGTGCTTCCTGCCACGGCGTGCATTTCGTCGATTCGGATGCCGCCACTCTCGACGGCATGGGGCAATCCCTCAACCCCGGTGACGGCAAACTGCTCTTGGGGGACGGCCCCCGGCGCACCGACGTCGACCCGGCGACGCAGGGGCAGTTGCGTTCCAACCTCTGTCAGGCCTGCCATGTCTACAAGAAGCATGGAGACGTCAACGGTAACGATCAGGGCATGTTCGCCGGTTGTCTCGACTGCCATAGTGGCCACGTTTACCATGCCACCAGTCCCAACTACTTCGTCTTACGCAAGAGCGTCAGTGACGTTTTTATCCCCAAACAGGGCGCTGCCGGCAGCGCGACCGGACTGGAATTCACCACCCTCACGGCGGACTGGGCCAATGCGAGCAATACCGGCTATTGCCAGGGCTGCCATACCCTGACCTTTCCGCACAACGGCAAGGTGTCCGGCTCCTACGGCAAGGCCGGCTGCGTCAACTGCCATTTCCACAACAACGAAACCGGCTCCTTCGTCGCCGATTGCAGCGCCTGTCATGGCTTCCCGCCGACCCTGAACCAAGAGGGGACCGGAACCCTGGGCGGCTTTGCCGTCGATGTCGATAACAACCGCAGCTACAAATACACCAACATTCAGGAATTCACCGCGCGCGCCGAGTTCAAGGACGAAACGCAAACCCCGCACAAACGCCACGCCGCAGGCGGAACCGATTACGGTTTCGGTTGCGACAACTGCCACAGCCAGGCCTTCAGTGGGACGAATACCCACCTCAACGGCAATTTCCAGGATGTCAACTTCGGTGCGATATCTCCGGCCGGTAACTACAATCCCGCCGGTGCGGGCGCCTGCTCCAGCGTCTATTGCCACAGCAACGGCAATGCGGCCACCCCGGCCTATGCCTCGGTGACCTGGCAGAACACCGCCGGCAGCATCACCGGCTGCACGGCTTGTCACGGAAACGACGCGACGACCATGAGCGCCGCGAACAAGAAGAACTCCGCCAGCCATCAGAAACACCTCGGCGCCGGGGGGGGGATGGGCAAGAGTTACGCCTGTAACGTCTGTCACGTCGCCACCGCCGAAAGCGCCACCTCTCTGGTAGCCGCATCCAAGACGGTCGGTGGGGCCCATGTCAACGGCCAGGGGGATGTCGATTTCGTCAGCAGCGGCGGCGTACTCTACAATGCCTTGTCCACCGGCGAGTTCAACGCCAACGATAATACCTGTTCAAGCGTCTACTGCCACAGCGACGGCAAGGGCAACTACGCGACGCCCGACTGGGATTTGGCCTCCTCCGGCGCTTGCGGCACCTGCCACAGCATTACCCCGACCAGCGGCTCCCATGCCGCCCATATCAGCGCCACCGGCGCCAATATCGGCTGCGCCGACTGCCATGGCGCGGGAGCCAATACCGGCGCTCATGCCGGTCACGTCAACGGCGTCATCGACTACCTGGATTTCGCCGCTTCCTGTAACGCCTGTCATACCATTGAGGCCGGCGACGTCGCCCTGGTCTGGGGGAATCAGGCGACCGCGACCTGCGATGCCTGTCATGGCGGAGCTTCCGCCACCAGTTACACCGACGTCTCCAGCATCGTGCGCACGGCCCCGACCAAGGCCGCCTACGCCGGCGCCGGCCACGGCAAGACCGGGGTCGCTCAGCTCTGTACCGGCTGCCACAGCACCACCACCGATGCCGCCCACATGGGCGCCGGCGACACCAACCGGCTGGCGACGGTCAACGGCCAGACCTACGCCACCGCCACCCCCAACGCCTTCTGCGGCGCCTGTCACGACGGCGGCAGCGGCAACGAGAAACCCCATTACGCCACCACCGGCGCCAGCGACGACGGCACCAAGTGTAACTACTGTCACGATCCCCATGGCATGACCGGCTACGATGCCATGCTGATGAATGCCATCCAGGGTCATGCCATTGCAACCTTCGGCGACAAGACCCTGCGCGCCAGCTACGTTCAGGACACCACCAACAATGGTGTCTGTCAGGTCTGTCATGACCCGGCCGCCGTGCGCCGCTTCAACCAGACCACCTTCTCCGGTAGTCACGGCGGGACGCGCAATTGTATCGAGTGCCATCCGCATCGGGCCGAACCGGCCTTCAAGCCGGTCTGCCATGCCTGCCACGGCGGCGGAACCACCGTCGGCGAGGTCAAGAACTACTGGCCCGACGGCTCGACCGCCGAAGCCGAAAACACCGCCGGTCGGCATCGCCTCCACATGGAAAAACTATCCCTGGCGGTCTATGGCGAGCAGTACAACACCGCCCTGCTGACCACCACCGGCAACGGCACCGCCGACGCCAAGCAGCGGGCACTGTGCGAGTTCTGCCACGCCGCCGTGGCCAACGACGACGACCACATGACCGCCGGGGCGGCCGAGGTTTACGTGACGACGATCAACACCGTCTCGACCCGGTTCGCCAAGCCGATCTGGAACAAGAACGCGGCCGACGCCGACGCCAGCTACAACGCCGTCAACGACACTTGTGCGACCACGGACTGCCACAATAATAAGCTGACCACCGACGGCACCTACGGCTGGTACGACGCCGGAACCACGACCTGCATCATGTGTCACAACGGCGATGCGACGAGACCGACGTCCGGTTCCCATTATTCCCATTTGGAAAACAGTGTTTATTTCAGCGCCGGGCGGGTTGGATGCCCCGACTGCCACAGCGGCACCGTCGCCACCGCCTGGACCGGGAAAATTCCGCCGTCCAGCGGTCATATCAACGGCGTCGCCGATGTCGTCGGCAGCCGCAGCCTGACCTATACTGGCACCTATCCGACGGTCAAGGGCACCTGCGGCACCAATTCCTGCCACAACAATGGCAAGGGCGGGGCTCCCAATGAATCCCCCCTGACCTGGGGGACCGGAAATAACCAAGCGTGCGCGTCCTGCCACACCAACTCGGCTGAGGGCCATGCCTCGCACTTTGCCGCCAATAACACGATCGTATCGAATGGGTACTTCAATGGCTTCAACTGCACCCAGTGTCACGCCAGTTGGATGTCCGGCAGCGCTCACTTCGACGGCAATAACAGTCTGCTTGCGGGCATGAACTACAACGGCGGCGTCACCGTTGGCGATGCCGGCTTCGGCACCTGCACCACCACCAGTTGTCATCAGAACGGCAAAGGCGTGGCAGTGGTAACACCGATGTGGAACCGCGCGCCGTCGGCGGCGGACAACTGCATCCTCTGCCATGACGATGCTCCGAACACCGGCTCGCACGCCAAGCATGTCGTCACCGGCGCGACCACCTATGGCGCGATCGGGAGCCTGACGACGCAGACGGTCTACGACTTCAAGTGCGGCGAATGCCACGGCAACACCCTGGC